>DPLM01000302.1:2649-7245 GCA_003541985.1 Deltaproteobacteria bacterium
AAAGCTAAAGTTTTCATTAATTTTCTGGTAGACAAACTCTTCCTGCCGCATGACATCCTTGGTAGTGAGATGACAAAATTCCTCCCCAGAAATTTACTAACTATCCTTGAAAAAGGGAGGAACTGCCGGAGATTTAGACTTCGGAGGGCATGGAGGATCTGTTCGGAGAGCAGCGATGAGCAGTCAAAATGAAGATCGACCGATTTATGAAAAAAACTGCTTGGACCCAGTCATGTGAGTGGGTTTGGGATGATTTCCCTTGTGAAATTAAGATGAGGCAAGGTAGGAAGGGGTGTAATTTTTCACTGTGCAGTTGCAAAATCTAGAAGAGGGAGAGCCATAGTACGACGAAGAGTTCCAGAATTTGCTCTAAAGCTCCTAGACAATCACCGGTGTAGCCTCCGAGTCGCTTGTTAAGATAGCGACGCATCAACAGCACGATTACAAAGCCCCCCACCAGAAAACCCAGTAGGAAAATACCTTCAATCAGCAAAGCTGCAAACGCAACAGAGGCCAATCCCGCAACCAGGAGTCGCCATGGAGAGTGAGGTGCAGCCAGTAGCCGCATCTTGCTATGTTCGTCGCGCTGTACGTAGCTACTGATATTTTGCAACAGCACGGCTCCCAAGCGGGGATAGCTGTGCATTAGAACCAGGGCTAGGGGAAGCTGACTTGGCTCCAGCAACAAAAGTGCGTTGCCCTTCAGAAGAAAACTGGTGATCAGACCGAGTACGCCGAAGGTTCCCAAATACGAATCTTTCATGATTCGCAGTACCTGATCTGTAGTCCAGCCCCCTCCCATCCCATCACAGAAATCGGCGAAGCCATCCTCGTGAAAAGCCCCAGTGATCCAGATACCAAGCGCCAAGGTGGTCCAGATGGCCAAGCTAGTGCCCCATAAGCTCTGCAAACCAAGAAAGGCTAGCGCGCAGATGCCACCGATCAGCCAGCCCACCCAAGGTAGATAACTGGAGGCCCTTTGCATCTGAATAGTGGAATAGGCAACGTGAGGGGTTGGTAGGCGAGTAAAGGACTTGACCGAGAGCCAGAACGCCTGCCATTCGCGATCTAGCAAGTCAGGGATATTCAGGGACATGCCTGACTGATTTCGGCAGATTCGAAGGAAGCCATTTCATTGAGGAAGCGCACTGCAGACTCCAACAAGGGTAACGCAAGGGCCGCACCGGAACCTTCTCCGAGGGCCAGGTTCAAATCCAGTAGGGGGGTCGCGCCGATGGCATCCAGCAAATGGCGATGGCCCGGTTCTCGTGAACAATGGGCAAAAATACAGTAGTCAACTAAGTGCGGATAGCTCAGTAGTGCCGGCAAAAGGGCGGCTGAGACAATAAATCCATCCACCAATATAGTGACCTGCAATTCTGCTGCCTGCAACGCAGCCCCACAGAGCATCGCCAACTCGAAGCCCCCAAAAGTAGCGAGAGCCTCCCAGGGATTCTGAACATCCTGATGTAACTCAAGGCTTTGCTGCAGGAGACGTTGCTTGCGAGCCAAACCGGATTCATCCAAGCCTGTACCTTGCCCAAGGCAATCTTTCAAGGGTACATTGAGCAAGCAGCTAGTCAGCAGACTGGCGGAAGAAGTGTTGCCAATTCCCATTTCTCCGAGACCAATCAGATTTCCTCCTTGTGCATGATAATCTCGAATCAACTGAGCGCCTACCGAGATCGCTTGAGCACATTGGTTGGGCGTCATGGCTGCTTCTGTAAAGAGATTACGCGTACCTTGAGCAATTTTTGCTGAGATGAGGTTTGAATCGGAGGGCAACTCGCCACAAACTCCGGCATCAATGATTTTCCAGTCCCAGCCGTTTTGTCGACAAAACACGTTGACTGCAGCTCCTCCACTGAGGAAATTTAGGACCATCTGGCGGGTGACTTCCTGGGGATAGGCGCTGACTCCGCTTTGGGCAATTCCATGATCTGCAGCGAAGAGGAATAGGGTAGGATTTTTGATTTGAGGGGTCAGAGTATGCTGAATTTGACCAAGCTGTAGCGCCAAGATCTCTAATTGCCCCAAGGCTCTGAGTGGCTTGGTCTTTTGGTCAATTTTTAGTTGAAGAACTTCCTGCCGTTCTGTTGAACAAGGTAAAATCTGAAAGGCTGAGCTGAGTGCATGGGGATTTTTGGGAATTTCAGGCAAAGCTTGGGGACCGTTTTTGGAGGGAAGCAGACAGTCCTTCTTGGTCATCAAAATTCTCGATAGTGCGAACCCGACCCTGACGTTCGTGTTCTAGTTGGGTCTCAAGCTGAGAGTTCCGGGATTCGTTAAGCAGTTGTTTGACGGTTGTGAAGGCGTGGTTGGAGTGTTCCGCCAAACGGCTTGCCCAACTCGGGGTTTCTGCTGTGAATTTTTCTGGAAGTCCAACTCGGTTGACTAGTTCCCAGTTCAGGGCTTGTTTTGCCGATATCTATACATCTAACGCTACAATCTCCAAGGCACGCCTAAGCCCAAATAAACGTTGAAGAAACCAAGTTCCTCCGACATCCAAACAGAGTCTCTGACTAGTGAGGGCTTGTTTTAGATGCGCTGTCTCGGTCATCGGTCGGAATTCCCAGTTCAGGGCAAGAGAGAAACCGCCTCCAGTTGCAGTTCCATTGATGACTGCTAGGATGGACTTAGGGAAGAGTTGAATTTCAGCGATGCAGAGGTGAACACGAGCGGTCAACTCACGGAAAGCCACAATGGGGCCCTGTAGATGTGAACTAGACCACTTCAGATCCCTCCCCGGTGATGGCCACCACCTTGATAGATTCGTTGTCGGAGTTGAAACAGGTATTCCAATAATTCGCCGGCCATCTCTTGTGTGAAGGCGTTATAGGCCTCAGGTCGTTGGAGACAGAGCCAAGCCAGAGAATCCTGCTTTTCCAGATGCACCGGGCTCATCGTCAATTCAGATTGAGATGCTTCAGGGGCACACTCTGAATTTTAAGCCCATCATAGTTGCTGTCATCGCTGGAAGAATTTGAGAATTCAAGGGAGTAATCTTGGTCATTTGCTGTGGAACCATCAGCGAGTCCAATTAATTTGATGGTCTGGGGTTGAAACCAGTTGCTGGTGGTGAAGGTTAGGAAGCTACCTTGTGTGATCACAGCCTTGGTTGTATCTGTCGAAGAGGCACTTATGATCACATCAGCTTTGGGCTTACTTTTAAGTTGAATGGTAACTTGTGCATCCCCACCAGCTTCGTCAGTTTGTTCATCTAATGCGTACACTATAAATCCAGCTTCCGTTGAGTCTAGACTAATGAAGCGAACTATTCGTTCCTGATTTCTATAATTGGGATCTACACCTATCTTTACTTCAAATTGTTGATTGCCATCAATCTGATAGTCTTCAATGCCAGAGACTCTGACGGTCCGAGGTTCTGTCCAATTTGTGTCATCAAAAACAAGTGTTGAAGGGGAGACACGACCTTCCGATGGATTGCTAACATCCAAGGGTAGTATGACTAAGTTACTTGGTTGGCTTCTCAAAGCTACTTTAAAGCTATTGGTTGTTCCTGCTTCGTTAACATATTCATTGTCGGGCATCTCAATTAGAACATCACGAACCTCGTCGTCTTGATGATATATAGGAATAGATGGGATAGAAACATTCGAGTAAACAGGATCACTTGTTGTTAAAGAGCTTGCTAAGCCACCAGATGAGGAGGCTTTTGATTGATTAGTAATAGTAATCTCTTGAAATTCACTCCAGTTGTTTGAATTGAAGGACAGAGATCCTTGAGAGACAAGACTAAATGAGACGCTGCCAACTGGCTCAGAAAGCAATCTTACCCCAAGCTTGGTATTGGGCTGGGAAGTAGAAGTGGCGAGTAAGTTTTCATCAGACATGCCAAAATTTAATTCAATCCCAGCTTTGTCATCATCTTCGTTTTCAAGGCATACAGATACGCTTTTTCCAAGGTAATCAGGAATATTGGTGCTCAACACAAAGATTTGAATTTTAAATCGCTGGTTTCCGTCATCAATCCAGTCTTGGTCGCCTAGTATATTGATATCTTGATATGTAGTAGCATTAGATTCATTGAAAGTAATATCTTGAAAGTTAACAGTACGATTACTTCCATCGATCAGATAGCCCTCACTTTCATCCTCAGAAAATGCCCTCAATTTGATAGTGCCCTCGATTGGTTGTGACAGTGCAATCTTAATTGTAGCCACAGGTGAATCAGTTTCTCTCAGAATACTTACTGGTAGTGGTGGAATGTTGAAATCGGATGTGTCTCCAGATATTTCTCCTGTGCTACAGCTATTTGAAGTGGTTACAGCGTTGTTGAATTCATAGAAATTAGAAGATAATGGATTAGGACGGTAGTTGTCATCCAAGTTAACAAGGTGGATATCTTGTGGGAGTAGATCGTCATAGTTGGGATCAGCACTGGAAACATCGTAGAATTGAATTCGATAGGCTTGGTTTTCATTCAAATTATCGTTTAATCCAATGACTTTTATCTCTTCACCTAAGCTCCAGTTAGTAGAGTCTAGAGTAATTCCAGTTCGATTTGGATTACCAACTCCAGGTTTGTCAGATCTCAATTTAAGATATACCGGAGCAGTAGGTTCATTCCTTAGC
>DPLM01000262.1 GCA_003541985.1 Deltaproteobacteria bacterium
ACTCTTTTTAAGGGATATGTCAACCTGTTTTGATGATGATGTCTCTTTGCGTAATTAGCGACTTTACCACAGATAACCCCATCCGTGTAAGAGTGTTTTTTTCTACCTCGAATCCGCTTTATTTGGTTTTGCTCATCTCTCTCGACCTCCAGTGCACAAGTACTCGGGCAATCATGGGGACAAGTACTGTTCAACCACTTTGATTCGGAAAAACCCATGAATTCTTCAGCAAAATATTTAAATAATTTATTCTGATACGGCACCGAATCTATATATCACTTGAAAGCCGATCAAGTCTTTCCAAAAGGAAATACTGATTTTGGGGATCGGAGAAGAAGTGTTGAATGAATTTTTAGTCTTCCAGACTAGCCACTCGAAGTTTTTTATCATTGCCTTAAAAATATATTTTTATTCCAAAAAAGAATTTTTAAGGAATAAAATGATCAATTTTAATATTAAATAATAAATAAAATCAGTAACTAAATTTAATTTAGTTTGAATCTAATCTAACGGTAAAATTTTATGTTGCATTTTAGTTACTTTTTTTTATATAATAGAAACATGTCATAACAAAACATATTCACCAAATTTCGGAGCAAACTCATGGCAATCTTGCAAAACTCCAGTGATCAACGAAAAACCAAACGATTTGAAGTAGCAGTACCTGCCCAGGTGACCAGTTTTGAATTCTCAGAGCTAGTACGAGTGCATGATCTTTCCCGAGGGGGTTGCCGCATTTCCAGTGAGGGGTCTTTACCACTTGATAGAATTGTTCATCTTGAACTCTACATACCCAAACTGATTCACAATAACAGCAAGTCTAAAGGATTGATGAAGTGTGGTATGATTTCCGGGAAAATCACCTACTGCTCTCAGTGGCAACTTGGGGGTATCAAACAATATGGGATTCAATTTCTAACCAGCCCCATGGAAGCACATGGAATTCCTAAAATTATTCGAGAAATTCAGCACAATAGTGATCGCTACAGCCCATCTATGCGCTGGGTAGCCTGACAATTTTCTTCACCAATTTAAGAACTATCCCCGATATTACCTGCCATAAGTTTTTCCCCAAGCTGACAAGTTGGTGAGTTGATAATAAATCTTCTCATCAGCTTGTTTCCTAAATTCTTCAATTTAAAAAGTTAAAACACATTTAAAAATCAAAAACTGATTCAAATTTCTTTTTCTTCTCAGGCTACATTATATCTAGAAGCCAATTATCTACATAGCAGCGAGCCAATTTTGGAAAATCGATCCCAAGATTTTCTTTAGTGGAGGCCCTCAAGTTTATTTGCTACTTGATTTCAATTGAGCCTCCAATCAATTGAGGGTATTCTCTGAAAATTAGTTGTACCTTTGTCTCAAAAACAGAGTTTTTTCATCAACTCATTCGAGAAAGACAAATGAAGCTCAGAGTTTTTCTAAAATTTTTTTCCTGCCAATGGTTGATTGTTCTGATCCTTGGTGGTTCTTTTATTAGTGCAGCAGAGATTCGTGTTCTCAACTGGCAGGGCTATGGAACAGATGAATCCTGGGCCCTCGAAATGTTTAAGGAGCGTACTGGTATTGAGGTAGTTCATGATTACTTCAACTCTGAACAGGAAATGCTGACGAAGCTCAGAACCAACCCTGGAGTGTACGATGTTGTTTTGATTAATAGTGCTTACACGGGACAAGCTGCTAAAGAGGGTTTGATTGAAGCAATTGATACCACAGGGATGGTGAATGTGGGTGACCTTTCACCCAGCATGCGTAACGATCCAAAGCTAGTTGCTGATGGTAAAACCTATGGAGTTGCATGGGTTTGGGGTGTGACATCTTTTGCGATTGATAGAGGCGATTTTAAAAATGCTCCTAATTCAATAGAAGCACTGTGGGATCCGAGTCATGCTGGCCGAGTAGGTTGGCGTGACGATGCGGTAGAAGCAGTGCAATTGGCAGCTATAGCCTTGGGTCAGGATATTAACAATCCAAGTGATCTCAAAGCCATCCGCAAGAAGTTACGTGCATTAAAACCCCAAATTCGAACGTTTTGGTCATCAGAAGATGAGTGGAATCAATTCTTCTCAGCCAATGAATTCGACTTAGCAACCTACTGGTCTGGCTCTGCCTCACGTTCCAAGAATGCCTTCGGTCTGCCTGTCGAATTTATCCTTCCCAAAGAAGGAGCCATCGGTTGGTTGGACGGACTCTCCATTCCAATGAATGTACCGAACCGTAATGAAGCGAAGGCATTCATCAACTTCATGATTGATCCGGATTTTTACGTGAAGTGGGATACCGAAGTTGGTGCTCCGACCTCAGCCAATGCCAAGGCGGTGTCGATGCTTCCACCGGACGCCTTCAATCGAACGACTTTCAGTGATTCTAAAAAAGTCGCCAATGTTCAGTTCATGGGTCCAATGGAGGATGGCTTACGAGAGAAAATTGTTGAACTTTGGCAGGAAACAAAAGCATATTTCCAAAATTAATCTCCTGATTCCACAGAAAGTCTTTGGTTGAAGACTCATTGGACCAATGAATCAAAGAGCAGCAATCCTCAGCCTGATCACCCCGGCATACCTCTGGCTGGCGTTGACCATTTTGCTGCCTCTCTCTGCAATGCTCTATTACAGTTTTCTCAGTGATGTGCCAATCGGCAATCGAGAAGTGTCCTGGACAACAGAGAACTACAGGACTTTTTTTGAGAAAGCCTTTTACAGTGAATTGATGCTCCGCTCATTTAAACTTGGAGCGGAGGTCACCTCCATTTGCCTGCTTCTAGGTTTTCCTTGCGCTTTGGCTCTTGCTAAATCAATCCGAGGACGTACCAAAGAAGCTCTTTTTCTGCTGATCATCTTACCTTTTTGGTCAAACGCCCTGGTCCGCATCTTCTCATGGACGATGGTTCTTCGAGGAAATGGGATTTTGGAATACTCAATCAATTGGCTCTTGCCTGGGACAGGCCCACTTGATCTGATGTTTACCTATCCAGCTATCCTTCTCGGTCTGGTGCATTCTTACCTTCCTTATATGATTCTCACCTGCTACATATCGATTGATGCCATTGACAACCAGTTGCTAGAGGCAGCCCGATCGCTGGGTGCAGGAAAATTGACCATACTCTTTCGCTTAATTGTTCCTCTAGCGTTACCGGGTATCGTTGCAGGTTCATTTTTGATTTTTATTCCTGTAATCGGTTCATTCATGGAACCTCGACTACTTGGTGGGCGAAACGGAACGTTCATTGGAACTATTATCGAGGATCAGTTCACAGCTGTTTTCAATTGGCCCCTGGGTGCAGCCTTGTCATTCATCATGATGGGGCTCGTTCTTCTAATTCTTTTTGGTTTCTCACCTCTCGTACGTCGATTAAAATGATTTTTCTCAAATGGATTAGTAGGATATACCTGATTTGCATTCTGCTCTTTTTGTATGTTCCAATTTTGGTGATGATTGCCCTATCGTTCAATGAATCCCAGTTGTATCGGATTCCAATTGAATGGAGTACACGATGGTACGAAGCTCTGGCAAGTAACAGCAAACTACACTCCGCAACTTTAAATAGCTTAACGGTGGCTCTACTGAGTACTTGTCTCTCCACTTCAATGGGAACTGCAGTTGCCCTAGCTTTCTTCAGGCATGATTTTAGAGCAAAGCGTTTACTGCAAGTCATGATTTTTCCACCGATCACGATCCCCTGGTTAATCATCGGTACTGCGATGCTTGTCTTTTTCTTCTGGGTTGGAATAGGACGTGGGCTCCATGCCATGATACTTGGTCATGTAGCTTTGTCGTTGCCCTACGTGGTCATTGTAGTATCAGCAAGGTTAAAATCTTTTGATTCCGCTCTCGAAGACGCAGCCAAATCCCTTGGGGCCAGTTACTGGCAAACTACTTTCTGGGTCACTGTGCCTTGGCTAATGCCGGGAATTATAGCAGCAGCCTTGTTTGCTTTTGCTGTTTCATTGGATCAATTCGTCATTTCTTACTTTCTAGCAGCACCAGGATTTACAACACTTCCAGTAGAAATTTACACTGCGATCCGAAAGGGTTTTACTCCCGAAATTAATGCCATTTCCACACTCGTCATATTCCTTTCGATGCTATTGCTTCTTGGGGTATCTCGCTTCTATCGGTTTGGTGGGCGGAACTGATGGCTAATGTAAGTGTTCTGAACCTTAGCAAGAATTTTGGTACCATCACAGCGCTAGATCGTGTCTCATTTCAATTTGAGGATGGAAAATTTTTTGCTCTATTGGGCCCCTCAGGTAGTGGCAAAACAACGTTGTTACGTATGATTGCAGGCTTTGAGAGTCCGGATCAGGGCTCAATTCATATCGATGGAAAGGTTGTGGATCACATCCCTGTGGAAAAGCGAGATATTGGCATGGTGTTTCAGAACTATGCACTTTTTCCAAACATGGATGTTCAGGCTAATGTGGGTTTTGGACTGAGGGTGCGCGGGATATCGGTACCGGAAATGAAGCGTCTAGTCGCAGAGGCGCTAGAACTGGTTCGGCTTTCAGGATTTGATAACCGTAGGCCAGATCAACTATCGGGAGGGCAGCGACAACGTGTTGCGCTAGCAAGGGCAATCGTCACAAAACCTCGTGTGCTACTGCTCGACGAACCTTTGAGCGCATTAGACCGGACTCTGCGTTTGGAAATGGAGATTGAGCTGAAACGCATTCAGCGTGATGTTGGGATCACCACGATTTTTGTTACCCACGATCAAGAAGAAGCACTAACCATGTCCGATCAAATTGGGATCCTTAACGAAGGTCAGCTTGTTCAGCATGGCAGCCCAGTCGACATATATGAAAATCCCCAGAGCATCTTTGTTGCTCGTTTCCTAGGTGAAGCCAACTTGTTGAGGGGCCAAGCTGCTGGTAAAAATGTCAAATTAGAAATTGGCGGCACGGTTCAGACACTTAGCAAACCTGCTTATCCTCAAGTCATCTGCTCCATCCGTCCTGAAAAGATTTCAATCCAGAAAGAACAGGAACTACAGCGTTCCAACGCAAATCGTATAGCGGGTCGAGTCAACGAACATATCTTTAATGGGACAAGTCTGACATACCTGGTCCAGTGCGGGAATCTGGTTGTCAAAGTCTTCGTGCAAAATCTTTCGGGGGAGGTTATTCCACCAAATTCCTCGGTTCATCTCTTCTTTCGACCCGAGGACACCTTGGTTTTTCCAGATGCTTGAAACCGGCCCGCTCTCCCAGGGGTTATTGGATGATCAAGCGTTGCATATTTGCATAGACATGCAGCGTATTTTCCTAGAACCCGGGCCCTGGTTTGCTGAAGCCGGTTTGGATATCCTACCAAAAATTGATCAACTGCTTCATGCTAGGCATATCTCACCTATTTTTACTAAGTTCATTACCCCAAGCACACCAAATGAAGCCATTGGTAGTTGGCAGACCTACTATGAATTTTGGCACCAAGTGACCAAAGAGGAAGCTGGAGAGGAATGGCTTGCGCTTCACCCGACGCTTCAGAAATTTGCTAAACCTGAAAACACTTTCGATAAGACAACCTACGATGCCTTTGCTTCGATTCCATTCAGATCATATATTGAAACCTCTAAGCCGTCAGCATTGATTTTTAGCGGGATTGAAACCGACGTTTGTATACTCGCAACAGCTTTGACAGCTATAGATTTTGGTTTTCGTACAATCATCGTAAAAGACGCAGTTACTAGTTCTGAAATCAATTCACACAAAGCCTGCTTCGAATCCATTTTTCCCCGTTATTCTCAGCAGATTGAAATCGCAACAGTTGATGAAATTCTCTCAGCGGGAGCATATTATGAACCCTAATAGATGGTGGACCTGGAACTCAGAGCGATCTGTCGAATTGATCCATCTCGAATCTGGTCTACAAATCACTCCAGTTCTATATGCTGCATCAAAAGAACGAATTTCTCTGCTCAATCCAGGGCCTGAGATTACTTTTGGTCGTCGACCTGTTGGAGATGAGTTAATTGAGTTCACCACTGAGGTGGCCGGAACCATCTTGGAGTGGCAGTATACCCTTCAAAATGGCAATTTCATACTTAAATGGCAGGTGCTTCATCATGGTGAGTGGGGTTTAAGATTCTGGGTAAATCTATGCCTCACTGGGACTAAGGATTTGAATTTTGTTTACGATCGTAAAACAGGTCGCGTGTCCGGAACTGGCAAAGATCAGAGCATTTTATTTACTTCTGAAAAAAAACCTCTGCTAGTTACACAGCATCTGGATCTAGAGGAACTCACGAAAGAATATCACGATCATGGTTATTTTTACTTGGCGTCTCGAGCAGAGTGTGGAGAGTTTCTAGCCTTACGTTTCAATCTTGAGGAGGCTCCCTCCATGACCTTCCGTGGATTTATGGGAGATGATGAAAATAAACTATTTTTTAAGGATTTTCCAAACATTCCGACCGAGCCCAGGGAGAAAGCTTTGGAAGCTATGCATGACGTCCTGGCCTGGAATCACGTTTGGGATGAAGTTAACAGGAGGCCATATACAGCGCTCAGCCGATTCTGGAATAAAAAGAAATTTGGTGGATTTGGCATCTGGCTCAATGACATTCTTTATAATGCCTGGATGTGGGGATTTTTTGACGTTGAGCGCTCGTTAGAAAATCTAGATGCCGTCTTCGCTCATCAGACAGAGGCAGGAAACTTTCCCTGTCTCGTAACGGGGAACGACGCATGGCTAGACCGTACTCAGCCACCAATTGCTGCCTTTGTCGTTTGGTCTCTTTACGAAAAAACAGGGCGGAAAGACATCCTTGAGCGCTATGCCGCTGGTCTAAGAAAGAATCTCGAGTGGTTGTGGGCAAATAGACAGATGGGTGAAACAGGATTACTCTGCTTTGGCACTAGTCTAGAGGAAGGTGATGGATTGTACAAAGGAACCAAGTTAGCCGCAAAGGACGAATCAACGATGGATAACTCTCCACTTCACGATTCCGTTCCATTCGATGAAATGACCGGGCTTTTACTAGCTGCTGATGTTGGCATCAATTCCATGGCCGCGCTTGATGGTGAAATGCTGGAACGAATCTTTAACGAACTTGGTGAATTAGATATTGCCCAGCAATTATCTGATCGCACAAGTATTCACAAGCAAAGAATTGTAGATTGGCTCTGGGATGAAAGCCGAGGAATTTTCGCAAACAGAATGATCAACGGAGACTTTGTAAGTACCCTCGCACCCACCTCTTTCTTTCCAATGGCTGCCGGTATTGGCTCTATTGCGCAGTCTCAAAATATGATTAACAGGTATCTAAATGATAACCAGAAGTTCGGAGGTGAGTTTGGGCTGCCCTCGGTAACCAGGGATAATCCAGCGTACACGGACAACGTATACTGGCGAGGAAGAATTTGGGCTCCCCTCAACTTCTGGGTCTGGCAGGGACTAAGGCGTCAAGGCTTTTCAAAAGAGGCTGCGGAATTGGCAGAACAGAGTTGGAAGCTCTTTGAAAAGAATTGGAATCAGCGACTTTGTGGAGAGAATTTCAACGCTGAAACAGGCGAAGTACTTGATCAGCCTGATACAGATGGTTTTTATTCGTGGGGAGCTTTGCTAGCTGCGATCCGGGCAATAGAAAATTGACTTTGTAGTTCAAAACTTTAATTTCAGGCACTTCCTTGAAATTTAATCTTGTAGTAGTAATTTTGACAATGGATTCAGAGTGTTTCAAATAGGAGAATAAAGGATGCACTTTTACCCATCTGAGCAGAAGGAACGACTCACCCTTTCACAAGCTATCGTAAAATATCTGCAGGCTCAATACTCTGAATACGACGGGGTAGAGCAGCGATTCATTCAGGGAATCTGGGGCATTTTTGGTCATGGAAACGTTTCAGGTATAAGCCAGGCTTTGGTTGAGTACGGAAAAGATCTACCCTATCACAAACCATGTAATGAACAGTCAATGGTTCATGCATCAACTGGCTTTGCACGGGCTAAGAGACGCAAGGCTACGATGGCTTGTACCACTTCGATTGGCCCTGGAGCAACCAACATGCTTACAGGGGCAGCAACTGCCACGATATGTCGTATCCCAGTCCTTTTGCTTCCCTCAGATTATTATGCCTCTCGCTACAGTGGGACCGTTCTTCAAGATATTGATCATCTGAGTTCGGAAGACATGTCTGTTACTGACACATTTAGAGTTGTGAGCCGTTTTTTTGATAGGATCACTCGCCCTGAACAAATCCTAACTTCTTTACCAGAAGCTATGCGCATCATGACCAATCCTGCAGATACAGGAGCGGTAACCATTGCACTGCCCCAGGATATCCAAGGCTATGCCTATGAATATCCAACACACTTCTTTGAAAAAAGAGTATGGCGGATTGAGCGCAGCTTTCCAAATACAATAAGAATTCAAGAGGCGATTAAGCTACTTAAGGAAGCAAAAAAACCGTATATCATTGCAGGGGGTGGGATTCATTATTCTGAGGCATGGAACGAATTGGCTGCCGTTTCAGAGAGATTTGGCATCCCTGTCGGAGAGACCCACGCTGGACGTGGAGCAATACGCCATGGTTCTGAACTCCACATAGGGGGCACTGGACATCTTGGGACTCCAGGAGCTGGGCGTATTGCAGAGGAGGCAGACCTCGTTATTTGTGTGGGCACAAGACTTCATGATTTTGTTACTGGATCAAACTCAGCATTCCAAAACCCTGATGTTAAATTCATCTCCATCAATGTCAGCGGACGTGATGCTTACAAGCTTGGAGCCCTCCCAATTACGGCCGATGCCAAATTGGCATTGAGTGCCTTACTAGAATATGGCACTACAGCTGGTGTTCAACCTCAAAATGATTGGGTCAACATAGTCAGGTTAGAAAAAATTTCGTGGGACAACATCAAACTTACCGAAGTGTATACCCAGCATGCCGGTGAAAAGATGAGTCAAGGACACCTGATTGGGATTCTCAATGATGAGATGGATGAGGGAGACGTGCTCGTGGCTGCAGCTGGTACAATTCCGGCGGATCTGACCAAGCTCTTTGAAGTGAACGGTGGTAAGGAATTGCATCTGGAGTTTGGCAATTCCTGCATGGGTTACGATATTCCAGCTGGCATCGGAGTGAGATTAGCAGGCGCAGAGAAAGAAGTTTATATTCTGATGGGAGACGGCAATTACCAGATGCATCCGATGGAATTGGTCACTGCTATGCAGGAGAGAACCAAAATTACTATTCTATTGAATGTCAATTATGGTTATCAATCCATCCATGGGCATCAAAAAGCCTTGGTTGGTCATTCACTTGGGAATGAATTCAAGATTCGTGATCTGCGAAGCGGACTCTTAGATGAGGGACTTTTTATTGAAATAGATTATGCTAAGAACGCAGAGAGTGTAGGGTTAACAACATGGGTTGCCAACACCGAAGAGGAAGTACGCAAAGCCCTCCAGGAAGCAAAACTTAAGGAGAATTCTTGTCTGATTGTCGTGCCAACGGAGAGGTATCGCTCACTCCCTGGTTCTGAAGTATGGTGGGAGGTAGTTGGAGCCGAAGTAACTAATGATCCAAAGACGAAAGCGCTTGTAGCAGCCCGAGAAGAGGGTCGAATCAAACAACGATTCTATTATTAGTTACTCAACACCACACTTTCAAAACAATCTTTTTGGGTCCCTGCTCTGTAAAGTAAATGATTTACAAGTATAGACTTCAGCAAATCTCTGTAAGAAAAACTATATTAAAAATTTGATTTATGCCTTTCCAAATACTGTTCAAAGAATACCATGAAGACCCTTATTCATGGTGAATTTAACCCATCAATCATTGTTGAATAATTAATAGACGGTGTTGGAGCGATCATGCTGCAAGAGGTATTCGCCCGGAGATCCAATAGAAAGAATCTGCCAATCACTTGAAGCTAAAAAAGATCAAGCAATTGATAGCGGTTTACTCCGCTAATTTAGTTGGCTACTGACATCGCGATTTTGGTAGAAGTACCGATGATTTTTCAGTCTAGGCAGGCATTTCTAGGCAAGGAATTTGTGATGGGTTGTATGTGCGCACCCAGAATTATGCCAGAGTAGGGAAGGCAGGAGCGACATATTGATTATCCGTACTGGGATTTTTATCGTACTGAAACTTTCCCTCCCCGCACGAATTCCTCTTTTCCACTGAGCTCACAGGCAATCATTTTGATTGATGAATTTACCAAAGAAAATGGCGCGACAGCTCAAGCGCCGGGTTCGCAGAGAGATTTGAGCTATCCAAATAAAAATGATGATTTTTTTGGGAAATGCACCTGATTGACCGGAAAACCAGGAGATGTATTTTCGTTCTTTGGAGCCGCCTTGCATTGTGCCATGCCAAATCAGAGCGAAGGGGCATATTTGAATTTTAGTAGAGTTCTTGCCGAAGTTTGCTACACCAATTGAAGACTTGATCAAGGATTTAGATGAGAATTACCAAATGAGCAATACGCCTGAAATACAACAGCTTCTAGGGATGAAGTATCCTTGGCCCTCTATTCTTCCTTATCCCCCATTGTGGTAGCTCAAAGGATTCTTGCGGTGTTCTAATTAATGATTTCTAAGACAGATTAAAAATTATTATTATCATTTATTGCTTTATTATTGGAAGTTAATCACTCAACAGAAATTCAATCCTTGACGGCACTGTTGGATGTGTGGAGAGCCAATGGGGCAACTGGCTACAATTTTCTTCACAACTATCGCTTAACTTTTGGAGAAGATTGGCAAGCGGAATTGGAGATAAGCCTGCTCTGATCAAGATTTCTTTACCAGCTCGGTCTGCCTCTTCCTCAAACTCACGGGTATAGGCTAGACTGATTAAGGATCCTGAGATTGTTGCTAATTCCTCCGCAAAAGTTGCAGAATCATCAAGAATCAAACTTACCACAGCTAATGCCATTAACGAGCGGACCAATCTTCGTTCCGGATGTTTCAATTGAATATGACCTAGTTCGTGAGCCAACACCCCGATTACCCCATCCTTTTTCTCTGCAATTTCTACCAATTCATCCGTTAAGACCACTACACCACCTGGCAGAGCAAAAGCGTTTGGGCCAACCTCTTCGCTTTTACGAAAAA
>DPLM01000093.1:0-1373 GCA_003541985.1 Deltaproteobacteria bacterium
ATTCGTATCCGTTTGTTCCGTCATCAACTGAAAAATACAGGGTGTTGCCAATTGCTGTAAGTTCTTGTGGATAACTGCTCGAAGAACCGCTGCGAATATCCATGACCATCATTGTGCCGGAGGCTGTTCCATCGCTCTTCCACAATTCAAACCCGTTTGTCCCATCATTTGCCACGAAGTATAGAGTATTTCCAACAGCGGTAAGACCTTGTGGGTTACTATTGTAATATCCATCGTAGATGTCCTTGACCATCATTGTGCCTGAGTTTGTTCCATCACTTATCCACAACTCACTTCCGCTGATTCCGTCGCTTGCTCGGAAAAAAACCTTGTCTCCAACTGATGTAAACCTGTCTCCATCAGTGTATTGAAGAACCTTCTGAAGTCCAGTGTTATCTGACTCGACGCATTGAGATAAATCTCCCGACAATAATGGATACGCATCAACTGGAGTATTGAATGTTAAATTCAATCGATGCGTTCCCGAGAATTGACTCGTAAACATAATGAGATCTTCATCGTTTTGTGATTCAAAATACCCTTGAACTGAACCATAAGACCCCGAGTCAGTAAGTTCAACGAGAGGACTGGAGCCAGAGTCAGAATCTGCATTCGTATCACCATCAGGGTAAGGATAGGCAGTCACTATCGGAGGGGCAGGGGCTACGTACTCTCCAATTGAAATTTCCAAAGTGAGATTTTCAGATAATCGGCTAGTTCCAGTAGGGTTGTTGAGAAAACTGATGGAAAAAAGGATGGTTGGGTTTTCCGAGGGATTTCCACACAATGCACTCAACCCCAAACCTACAGTAAACCACGATGAAATGCACTGGTCATAGGCAGTGTAGCCTTTGGCCATCCCTTGGGAATAGTAATCCGAGGTGGAAGTGTTTGCTGAGATGTTGATGTATGTTAGAGCCTGATAGCCTTCAACAGAAAACCATCGGTAGGGTTGTTCGCCTTCTATGAAAGATACGTTTGTGGAGCCCGAGAGCAGGATGGGTGAACTGGAATGATATCCTGCAGATTCTCCTGCATTCATGGTGTTTGTTTCAAGAAAGTCTTGTTGACCTGTTGATTGAAGGTCAAAGTGAGTGAACAGTGAAAGAAAAAATAAGATACTCAGAGAAATGGATTTCATTTTTTTGTTCTTTGCATTGCGATGTGGATGGTTGCCATTAGATTGAACATGTACCATGTTTTATACTAATTAGACGGATATTTTTAGTTGTCTCTTCAAAATTCACCTGCAATTTAGGATAAAAAAGACTACACGTGCGTCATGAAATCAAAGATTTTTGTCCGTCAAATCTCTCTCCTAGACGAGTTCGATTCAAAAAGACGATTCGAATACATATTGTTGGCGGACGTAC
>DPLM01000093.1:1728-4491 GCA_003541985.1 Deltaproteobacteria bacterium
TTGCTTAAATCAACATTGATTGGTGTGAAGATGCGCATCCCTTGTTTGGATTGAATTCTTTCCCGTTTGAATTATTATGCCACGGGAATGAGTGAGTTGTTCATGTGTAGTATTAATTTTTCATCAGCCGGTCAAAATTCGCCAATCGATTCAAAAATTCTGCGATGGATAATATACCTCGCTGTTGGAAAATAGCTTTTCGAGTTTCCAGCGAGACCCAGGCCTTCTGTATCCGATAATTTGCATCATTTTCTTGTAAAATAGCATATGCAGCGTCAAACAGACGTTGTCGGTCTTCTTTGTTGTAAACATCGTACTTTTTGAGTGCGTGTTGCGATGTCAATCGCCGTGGCACATGACGTTGTACACTGTTTGATCTAACAGAGGACGGCGATGAACGATTGGGGTTGCTGTTTCCACCTGAACAGTGGATGCGGATGAGTTCATCCTCCCACTCTCTGCATCGGGCTCTGAGAATATTCACCAAGGTTGGTTTAAGTTCTTCACGACCCAGTCTTCGGTGCTGTTCTCTTGCAAGTTGTGGTATCAGTTTACATCTTAGTTCTGCAAGGTCGTTCACATTGATGAAATCTCTGAAAGTATGAAACGCACAGTACCATACGAAGCTAGTTTTTGGCCCGATGTTTCCGCCACCAGGCAATGATTTCAGATGCTCATTAGCAAAATCAATCCCGCGTTGAGAATTCGTTTTGCGAACATTATCTCTGATTGCTGGTAAATATCCATTAAACAAATCTCCAACTGTTTTCACACTAAAAGGCATACCTCTGCAATAAAAATTCGTCTCGCCGTCCTTTGAATCTTCAAACCACTCCCTGACAAACTTCTCCAGTGCAGTTGGATCGTGTTCAAGAGAAACGGACATTCCATAACGCTCGGTGTAGGGATCACCTTTGGCCACGATTTCAATATGTACCCCGTTGTCGTCAGTGTTATTGATGTAGTTGATGATACCGTCAATTTGGTCTCTGGGGACTTTCCCAAATTTGCTCTCAAGAACTTTCTTCGTGATTTGGTTGTTATGGTTCCAGTTTGAGGAATGGGTGAGGTAGGCGACCAATTCGTCGTCGTTGATTTTTTCAGAACTTTTGGTGGTACTGATCGGTTTCCATGCATTGATTGACGGAAGGCCTTGCTCCGCTTTGCTTTGAAGGGCATTCAACTCAGCCTCGAGCTCCGGGAAGAGCGAATCGATGGTGTCACTTTCATCTTCATCAGGTTCGTTCTTGACCAACCCATGATTTGTTGGTTGAGATGACGCCGTGTGGTTGGGGATTTTGACAACACGAAAAATGTAAGTGTTGGTGAAGTGATCCCTTTTATCGAATGAAAGGATGATATTTGACCCGAAATCATCGGGGAGCACCTTGTTGTTCAGAGTATCACGAAAAACAAGGTTTGTCGATTGCAAATCTTCTATCTTTATTTTTTGAGGGTCATATCGCGTGTAGCGTGGTATAGCATCCAAATTTTTGATTACATCCTCATGATTTTCATCGTGTTTGAGATACTTACTTAGAAGGGAATCGTATTGAACGTCCCACTCGATGGAATCCCGGGAAACGTTTAGAATTTTTTTGATAATTTCTTGCTGCAAATCATCCAATCGATATGGCGATGCATGGAGTTGTAGGAGGAACAAGATTAATTTCCTCTGCAAATCCCTTTTCCGACTGATTTCGAGCATAATTGAATCTAAAATTGCGAGCCAAATTTGAACGTGGTCAATTTCACCGTACGATTCAACATCGAAGATGTAATCGTATTCGTCTTTCTCAATCAACTCTTGGAGTTTATCGCGGGTGTTTTCACCGAGTTCAGGAGGCCGATTAAGAGCATGGATTTCCATCAGCGTAGCCGTGAACAATTCTTTGTCATGAATTCTTGAAAGCGCCGCCCTTACGAAGAGTTCAACGATGTAGCCGACATTTTCAGGGCCCTGAGATTTTATGTGCTCGGAGTAATAACCCAGCGACGCCTGCAAAAATTTATTCCATTCTGCATAATAGGTGGATTCTCGAATAAATGAACAAACTTCGACAATGTTCCCCAAAAGAGTAAGGTCGACACCGCCTCGTGATTCAAGGTTGAGGTTGAGACGTTCATTCACCGAATCAAAAGCCACACTATCCGTCACACCGTGAATCCTCATGTTGCGAAGCAATGATTCAAGGCCTTCGACTCGATTTTGCGTAGTATTCGCTGAGGTTTGTCTAGATTCAAGATTGATGGTTATGCCTTGCTTCCTCAAAAACGGTCTCGCAGTCTTCCGCATGAACAACTGTCTCTTGTCAGAGCTTTGTTCGATAAATATCTCTTGCATCATGAGTTGAGCAACGCCTTTGGTGTAATCGGCCGTGTCCATGCCCATGGTAGCGATGATATCTTCTCCATCAGCCCCACCACCAAAGCCGGCCAGTGTTTCCAAAATCTGTAGTGCATGTCTTCCAAGGGCACTGTATGATTTTGTAATGACCCAACTTTGCCAATCCATTTGTGCTTTATCAAACCCTTTTTCGGGGTCAAGCGAAAGGTCCAAAAGATGTTCAAGGAAGCCCATACCGCTGCGCTTTGGACGGTTGTTGAGGGACATGGAGACCATGTAGAAAATGACGAGAGGGTGGGGCGAACCTTGCCGGATGGCTTCTTTTTTCTCCTTATATTCTTCTTTGGAAGGTACCATTTCGATAAGTTGTTCAATAATATTGAGTTCCTTATTCTTCATTTCTCGAATTTGACTGA
>DPLM01000173.1 GCA_003541985.1 Deltaproteobacteria bacterium
GCTGTGCTGACGCCACCACTTTACTGGAATCCAACTGGCACTGAGCAGTAGCGCTGCTGCAAGTAGCCAAGGATAAAGTGGTTTCAGAGGTCGAAAGACATCGGCATCGTGCTCCACAGGCTCCAGTTCATCTAGAAGTCGGTAAATCTTAGTCAATTCTTCGGTACTACGAGCTCGGAAGTACTGTCCACCAGTGAGGGAAGCAATAGTCTGCAGCAACTTCTCATCCAGATCCCGTGATGGTTTGACCCGTCTCGTACCAAAAAAAGTTTGCACTAGCATTTCATCTGCACCAACTCCAATTGTATAAATCCTAACTCCAGCCTGCTTCGCCAAACGGGCTGCCTGCTTTGGAGAAATGTCTCCTGCTGTGTTGGCGCCATCCGTCAAAAGGATCAGTACGCGTTCCGATTCTTTCAGTCCTTTTAGACGTTTCACACCAAGGCCTATGGCATTGCCGATGGCGGTACGCTCTCCAGCGAGTCCAATTTCTGATTCCACCAGCATTTGCTGAACGGTCTTCTGGTCGAAGGTCAATGGAGTCTGCAGGTAAGCTTGTTCTCCAAAAAGAATCAGGCCTAAGCGGTCGCCATCTCTACGTGTAATAAATTTCTGAAGAACATCCTTGACGACATTCAGCCGATTTGTAGGGTTGCCAGATAGTTGAAGATCCTCTTCCTTCATACTCCCCGATAGGTCAACAGCGAGCATCAAGCTACGACCAGATACAGGTAGAGAAATAGGGTCCCCCACCCACTGCGGACGAGTGGCGGCTCCTACCAAGAGAGTCCAACAAACCAAGGCCAGTAGAAAAGCCAGTTGTTTTGTCTGAAATTGGGAGGTCTGTGAACTATCGGAAAGCAGTTGCAAACGTTCGAGGAAAGGTACCTGAAGGGCTTGTGGAGGAACTGGGGTAGCCGGCCATAGCCAGCGGATCAACAGGGGAAGGGGCCAAACAAGTGCAAACCAAGGCCAGAGAAACTCGAGCATTGTTCAGTTGGGAAAGGTAAGTTTCTTGGTTTTGTGGAACCGAGATGCAGTGTTCTGGAGTTGAATCCACTTTTGACACAGCACAAACAGTTGCGGGGGCAGTGGTTCCTTCCGTGGGCGGTAGGGTCCTTCTGACAGAATTTGACCAGGACCCTGCGTAAACTGGGTCGTATCTCCAGTCTGATCCAGAAACTCCAGCCAGCGTCTGCCGTTTAAGCAAGCGACCTGCTCCCAAGGATGTGCCTGTAGGGCAACCTCACGCAATAATTGAGAAAGCTGCCTTAAGGTCTGTGGATCGGCTACACGCTGCTGTAACTGAGCCAGTTGCTTCAAAGCCAAGCGTCGTGGAATACTACGATGCTGCCATCTCCAGAGCCACCAGATGCTTGTGCTGAGTAGTAGGAGTCCCAGAATGAGTAGAATCCACCAGCCTATTGCCCAAGGCCATGCAGAAGGCGGAGGTGGAGTGACAATATCCCTCAACTCAGCGAGAGTGTTCATCGGATTCATGGATGCTCAAGGGTGTTCAAGTAGTGCGGTGGAAACATTATCTCAAACAGGGGACAAAGACTTTTCCATGAAGATGCTCAGTGGATCTGCTTGGTACTCGCCGAAAGGCCCGACGTGTTGATAGCCTAGAGATTCATAGAGTTGGATGGAAGTTGGTTGACGAATTCCTGTTTCCAGGCGCAGCAATCGGATGTGATTCTGTGAAGCAAGTGATTCAATTTCCTGCATTAATCGCAATCCAATTTTTGCTCTTCGGTGACTTTCCATCACGAAGAGCCTTTTGATCTCAGCGTAGCTTGATTTAGCGATGAGTGCCACACAACCCACTGTTCTTTCCTCGACAAAGGCACCTAAGAAATAATTCCTCGGTTGCAGTAGTACTTCCACATCCACAAGGTGATTACTCTCTGCATGATAGAGACTCTCCATGTAGCGTGTTGAAGCGTCCAACAGATGGTCAGCTTCGTTATGTTGAATTTGCCTGATGACAACCCTATCCTTGTTCATGCTACTAACCTTCGTGCTTTCCCCACTGAATGCTCAGTCTTCTTATTGGGTTTTTCTGATCTGGTTCATTCGAGCAGCCATTTGGGTGTAACCTCTTTCCAAAAGTACGGTTGCTATATTTTCAAAATCAACGGCTTCTCGGTTTGGGCTCAACTTTGATTTTCCTAGAATCCTCGTAATTTTGATCCAGAACGCAGCGATGTTTTCTAAAATAGCGTTCAGGTAGTCCTTAGGTGCATCGGTCATCCAACAGGTATTCTCACCATGGGCTTGCTCTTTCATCTTCTTTGTCAGCTCACCATCAACGGCCAGTTTGGATTTGTCATCATTTTGGTAGTGGATCGTACTGTAAATGTGCATGAATTGGTAGTTCTAGGTCGGTACGTGCCTGTGATAAACAGGCTTTGTGGGATACTAGTTTGGTGAAATGCAGGCATCTTCTCCCTGAAAGATAGCAAGGATTTCCTTACCGGACGGAATAAATTGATGTAAGTTATTGTTCAGCGCAAAGTGATCGAGCAGTTCCTGCTTTTCTTGAAGCATCAGTGGAAGGTGATTGGCTACCAGACCTTGTTCGGTTTGCGCTACCAAAATAGCCAGAGGAAACTTGTCAATTAGCTTACAAATCTGGCTAGGATCAGTTTCTTCAAAATGG
>DPLM01000087.1 GCA_003541985.1 Deltaproteobacteria bacterium
TTTCGAATCTCTATTGCCTGATCGCGAACAACGCAGTCTTCGAGTAAATCCTCTGTTGGGCGGATACTACCGAAGGCGAAGCGAAGTTTCAGTCGCATCATCTCGTCAGCAATATTAGGAGAAATGCCAGCTGCTTCGATTTCTTGCTGGGAAATCAGGCCATAGTTGCCCCGGTAGATGTAATTCATTTGGGAGCGAACAATCTCTTCCTGACCGATCAGGATCGGCTTGTCTCCTGTGTTGTTAGGATGTTTAGGGATTATGATGCCCTGGCGATAGAGCATCTGCAGCACTGGGAATTCTGCAAGATTAGCAAAATGTCCGTTTTGCAGTGACAGGTCTGAGAGTAGAATAGCGTTAGGTCCGGTTTCATACGTTACGCCGTTCTTCTCGACCCACTGTATCAAACCTTTTTTCATTAAGTGCTTGACGCTGTCGGCTGGACAACCACAAAGAATACGAAGTTGGGCCTTTGGAAAGGCAACCCAGTAGACTCCAGTAGTAATGTGGGTTTTTTCGATCAAAACATACCTCCCTGACTGGGACTTATGAGCAAAGAGACAAAAATGTACCCCAAGCTAGCGATGCTCTAACTCGATGACAAGATGAAAATCCTTGGCATAAATTAGGCCAATAAGCAGAAATCAGCCCAGTTGCTGGGTAGGTAGATAGACTTGAAACAAAGCTCCGCTACTGGGAACTGGTTGATAATTCAGGAGGCCTCCATGAGATTGAATGATTCGATAGGAAATTGATAAACCGAGTCCGTGTCCATTTGGTTTCGTCGTAAAGAGTGGTCGAAACAATTGACTTATGTGTTCGTCATCTATCCCTGGTCCTTGATCTTCTACTTCGATCAACATGTATTTTCGCTGGGGGGCTAGATGTTTACTAGCTAGTTGCCATTGACTGCAGAAAGAACTGCGGATTGTAACTTCTCCACCTTCTGGAGAAGCCTCAATGGCGTTTCGGATCAAGTTTAAAAAGACTTGATGCAACTTATCGCGATCACATTCAATTTCCGGCAGAGACGGGTCAAAAATACGGTTGAGCTGCAATCGCCGATTGCCTCGGTTTTCTTCAAACCAAATGACGGTCTCCAGTATTTCGTGGATATTAAAGGGCTGGGCCGATAAGGGTAGGGGGTCGGAGTGCAGAAGCAACTCTTCTAACAGGCGCTCAATTCGTTTGATTTCCTCCAAAACCATCTCCGAAGGTTCTGTGGAGATCCCTAGTTCATCCAAATCTCTCATTTGTAGTTGAGTAGCCCCCTTGATTCCTCCCAGAGGATTTTGAATTTCATGAGCCATCGAGGAAGCTAACATTCCGATTGCGTCGTTGAGACGCAACTGCTGTCCCCGCTCCTGCTTCTCAAGCTGAGCTGATATGTCATAGAGAGTTATGAGAGCACTGACGATTTTGCCATTTTCGTAGACTGGGCTGATGCTAAGTTCAAAGACTCCGTGTCGTAGATTTGGGGCATCAATCTGATACTCTCTTGCATTGAATTCCTTCCCATGCCGTAAGGCTTGATGAAGCTTAGACAGAAGGGTTTCATCACCTAGAAAGAGTAGATCAAAAGGCTTTGTGCAGAGTTTTTGTGGATCTTTTTGCCAGAGCCTAGACGCTGCTTCATTGGCATAAATGACCTGTCCACGCTGATTGCATACGAGTAATGCCGGAGGCAAATGATCTAGAATATTGTGAGCAAAATCTTTCATAGAATTGTCTGTTTGTCAGCACCTTGCCAAAAGCGATGAGCTAGCAAAATCTTGGCAAGAAAAATCAGGGCAGCTCCCAACTAGCTAACTAGTGAAAGTGCTTCTATTGTAAGCAAAATCGGTCCTAAGACCTCAGCAATTAGAATACGTTTGGAGAAGAAGATTCTCCCTATCACAGGAGTCACATAGCGGAACCCTAGCGTCAGAGCATATTGACCAATAAAACTAAGCGCTGCAATGCCAATAATTATTGAAATTCAAGCCAGCCTGGCAAGAAAATCTCTTGATAGAACACCACTAGGTAGATCGCAGCACCCTTGCCAAAAATGTAAAATAACAAATCTGTGGTTGTATTGTGCTGTTTGGCTCGATTAAATGTAATTACGCCAAAAGCAGCAATCAATCATGAGGCAATCCCCCAAAAATTGACTTTCTGTCAATAAAATTTTCCCGAACATCACCAGTACAATGCCGACAAAGGCAATGTGGGTCAACGCAGAGGCTCACCAATCCTCTTTCTCATAGACTCAATCAACTGAGTAAGATGATGAAAACCAGATAGGTCATGTTGAAAATATTAGTCTCAGCTAGTCCGGTCTCTTGGACGGCTTGGTAGAAGTAGAAAACAGAGAGCAAGTTGGCAATGGCACGAAGAGCAACCCAGCCACTATCCTCTGTTCTGGGGAGCTTTTTAACTCGGTACAAGACACAGGAGATAATTATCCAGCAGAGCAAAAAGCGGACAAAGAGATAGAAATTGGAAATCAAGGCTGGTGTAGTTTTTTGCCTCCAGCGTATGACAACCCTATGGAGGTACAGCGGGAAAGCCGAGCTTAGAACGGCAAATACGCCCCAGCATTCCTTAGGCAAGGATAGGATTGGCCGACTAAAAAGTTGAAAGGAGCGGGGACTCAAGAAAAGGAGATGGCGTGCTGCTGAAGTTGCCGCGCAGCGGCAGGAGCAAAATAAGTGAGAATCATATCAGCTCCGGCTCGACGAATTGAGAGCAGAGTTTCCATCATAGCACGTTCCTGGTCAATCCAACCTTTTTCTGCAGCGGCACAGATCATGGCATATTCTCCAGATACGTTGTAGGCGGCAATTGGTACATCAAAGGCTTCCCGCAGACGGGTTATTACATCGAGATAGCCCAAGGCTGGTTTAACCATGATCACGTCAGCTCCTTCGTAGATGTCTAGGTCAGCTTCTCTTAGAGCCTCACGCCAGTTTGCGGGATCTATCTGATAAGTTTTCTTATCACCTTTTTTAGGTGCAGAATCCAGGGCACCTCGGAAGGGACCATAAAAGCTAGATGCGTACTTTGCGGTGTAAGCCAAGATGCTAACTTGCTCAAACCCAGAAACATCCAGTGCTTCACGAATTGCTCCTACTCGACCATCCATCATGTCGGAGGGAGCAATCCAGTCGGCCCCAGCTTCAGCATGAGAAACCGCCATTTTACAAAGGACCTCAACAGTCTTATCGTTGACGATCTCTTCTCCTACCACCAAACCATCGTGGCCATGGATAGTGTAAGGGTCGAGGGCAACATCGGTCTGGACACAAAAATCGGGTAGCGCAACCTTGATCGCCCGAATGGCTCGTGGCACTAGCCCTTGTGGATCGTAGGCATTGGTAGCCTTGTCATCCTTTTCTGTCGAGTAACCAAATAGGTTGACAGCACTAATTCCCAGGTCGTATGCCATTTGGCACTCTTTGACCAATTCATCTACAGAAAGTCGATACTGACCCGGCATGGTACTGATTGGCTCACGCAGCCCCTTCCCTTCAGCAACGAAAAGAGGGTAGATCAACTGCTGTGGAGCCAGCAAGGTTTCCCGTACCAAAGACCGAATCGGAGCATTCCGACGTAAGCGCCGTGGACGATGTGTCAAATCCATTTCAACCTTCGTGGAAGGATTTGAGTAGTTTACTCCTTGTCGGATGGCGCAACTTGCGGAGTGCCTTGGCTTCAATCTGGCGAATTCGCTCCCGCGTTACGTCAAAGTCCTGTCCAACCTCCTCAAGGGTGTGGTCCTTGACTTCATCGATCCCAAAGCGCATGCGTAGGACCTTTTCCTCTCGTGAAGTTAGGGTCCCTAAGGCAGTTCGTGTTAGGTCCCCCAGATTCGCCTTCGTAGTCGCATCTGATGGGTTACTGGCTTTTTCATCGGCAATGAAGTCCTTGAGTTGTGAATCTTCATCATCCCCGATAGGCGTGTCGAGTGAAATCGGTTCCTTAGCGATCTTGAGAACTTTTCGCACCTTGTGAAGCGGCATGCCAATGTGTTCAGCCAGTTCATCTGGTGTTGGTTCTCTCCCAAATTCTTGAATCAGGGAACGAGAGGTGCGAGAGAGCTTATTGATGGTCTCGATCATGTGCACAGGAATGCGGATAGTCCGTGCCTGATCAGCAATCGCTCGGGTAATCGACTGACGAATCCACCAGGTTGCATAGGTTGAAAACTTGTAGCCCCGCCGATACTCGAACTTGTCCACGGCTTTCATTAGCCCAATGTTTCCTTCCTGAATCAGATCCAGAAACTGCAAGCCACGGTTTGTGTACTTTTTGGCGATGCTGATCACGAGTCGTAGATTTGCTTCAACCAACTGGCTTTTCGCAAACTTCACGTTGCGCTCGGCTTGCCGCAACTTCTTTACTTCCAATTGAAATGCTTCCCAGTCTAGAGCAGTACGCTCGGTCATCGTCGCAATCCGCTGTCGGCAAGCCTGTATTTTCTCGTAGACACGTCGGGCGATATTGAAAGGCTGTTTGGCTCGCTCTTTAATCCGCTGTCGAATTGAAGCTTCTAGCTCTTCATTCTCAGCTTCATGAGCCTGCTCCCACTCTGTAAAGAGTTCGTCAGCAGCATCTAAATCGAGAACCAGATTTTGCCTATATCGATCCAATTGACGATAGGTCAAATCGATCTTGCCCTTATGCTTGAACATCAAGCTGCACATGTTGTCGATTTGCCGAGAGTTGAAGTTTATACTGCGAATCGTGTGCTGGAAATTTTGTTTGTGCTTGGTCATTAAGGCTTGCTCTTCCTCGGTCAACTCTCGCTTCTGGGACTGTTGCCGAAGGCCAACGACAATGTTATAATCTTCCTTTGCTCGATCCAAATTCTGGATCAGTTCTCGTGTTGCCTTGGATTCATCTTCTATGACATTGTCGTCCTCATCGAGTCCTGAAATTATATGGCGAGCACGCAGTTTTTCAGATCGCAATTTCTTGGCGACGTCAAACAGGTGCAATAGTACAAGATTGGATTCCACGAAGATTTCGATTAATTCCTGATGACCTTCCTCAATCTGCCGAGCAACTGAAACCTCTCCATCTCGAGTGAGTAGTTCAATGCCACCCATCTCGCGCAGATACATGCGTACGGGGTCATCAGTGTTGTTGTCAACTCCCGGCTCCAGATCCAATTCCTCTGCAGGCTCAAAGTCCATGTCAGTACTGCTTTCCCGCTTGCCAAGGCTGACATTTTTACTTGAATCAAGGACCTCAATGTCCATATCAGAGAGAACGTTGAGGATTCGCTCTAACTGTTCAGGGGTTGTTGTACTACTGATTTGAGCATTGATTTCGTCAAGAGTGACAAATCCTTTGTCGCGTCCTTCTGCGATCAATTCTCGGATTACCTTGTCTAAAATCTTTTGTTCGGCTTGGACTTGCGAGGAGGAGTGGGCATTTGCGTTCATGGGCTCACACTTAGCGAGGTTTGAAAATGCGGTTCAACTCTTCTTCCATCTGACGTAAGGTGCGTCCCAACAGAGCATGCTCTGTTGAGTTGGGCGCTACCAGTTGCAAGCGTTCCTGGCGATATTCACGCAGGTGACGTTCCTTTAGACGGCGCAGAGAAAGACGGAACTGAGACTCAAGATGTTCGTGTAAGAAGTCGGTGGCGTACAAAGCCGCTAATTCGCTTGCTAACTCTGGTTGCTCCTTAGCAAATTGTTGTGGAAGGTTTGCGCTAGATACTTCGTCTGGGAGCTGCAACAGTTGTTCATACAGTTGCCGGTAGAGGGAGTGTCGGAAATCTTCTGGACGCAAAAATTGCTTAGCAAGAGACATCAATTGGGTCTCGGCCAGCAGCGCCTGCAGCACAAACCGCTCATTTAGGGAATTTTGTGAATTGCCATTTTCAGAATGCGAATAACCTTCTATCTCGCTTTTAGATGAAAAATTTGTCAAGTTTTTTGCTGCAGCAAAAACTGTTTCGTTGGGTAGACGTAGTACCTCAGCAATCTGCACCCAAACCATCTGGCGCTGTTCGAGTTTGGGAATCGGCTGGGCTGCTACGAGCAACTCGCGAAGAGCCTCCTGACGTCCAGGGACAGTTTCAGGATATTTTGCCAAAGTTTGCCGGATCAAATACTCTAAGAGAGGTTGCTTCCTCGCTAACAATTTGGTGAAAGCTTCTCCACCTTCATTCTGCAAAAAGCTATCAGGATCTTCGTTTTCCGGAAGTGTTAGAATGTAGGTGTCTAGGGGAACAGGCAGAAACAACTGACAATTCTTCAAAGCTGCTTTTTGACCTGCAGCGTCACCATCGAACAGTAAGACCACCGAGTTGGCGTGACGTCGAATCAATTGCAGATGTTCAGGAGTTAATGCGGTTCCACAAGTAGCGACTGCCTGTGCAAAGCCGTATTGATGCATACGGATTACATCCAGATACCCCTCCACAAAAATCAGTTCCTGACTCCGACGAATCGTCTCCAAGCCTTCGTAAAGACCGTAGAGGACCTGGCTTTTACGATAGTACGGGGTCTCAGGACTATTCAAATATTTCGGTTGGTCTGCGCTGCGAATGACCCTACCACCAAAGCCGATACAACGTCCCCGAACATCCCGAATGGGAAAGATCAGCCGGTTGCGAAAGCGATCGTAGCGACGTTCTTGCTGTTCTGCCATTTTGACTAGCCCACACTGCTCTTGGATCTGAACAGGAATTTTTTGGGTAAGTAGATGCTGGTGAAGTCGCCGCCAATCATCTGGAGCAAAGCCAAGCTGAAAGCGCTTCTGCCATTCTGCTGGGACATAGCGCTGATCTAGGTATGCACGAACATCTTGTCCAGTCGATCCTTGCAGTTGTTGTTGATAGAAGTCGCTAGCGAGCTGTAAAGCACGCAGACCAGCTTCCTGGTCAGGTTTGCGCTGGTTCGATTTGCCTTCGTGACGCAACTCAACACCCACCTTGTTGGCAAGGTCGGTAACTGCTTCGGCGAAGGTCAAGCGCTCGAACAACATCAGAAAACGAATAGCATCACCGCTAGTTCCGCAGCCAAAACAATGAAAGAAGCCACGCTGGGGATTGACGTTGAAGGATGGGGTCTTTTCAGAATGGAAAGGACAGCAGGCTTTGAAAGTACTACCTGTGCGGCGCAGAGCGACACCTCGTTCTTCCATTAACTGGACGAGGTCAGTACGATTGACTACCTCACGAACAAAATCATCGCTGAAACGCATTGGCAGAGCTTAGCAGGAGGTCAAACGAAACTGTGGTTGGTGTTGCCATGCGGGTATCTTATAGCGAGCTCGTTCTGGTTCCGTCAATGAAATTGTCCTGTGGAGATTGCAAGGAGTATCTCCAGCCGTTGCTAGAATTTCGCCCCAAGGAGAGATGATCAGGCTGTGGCCATAGGTTGCTCGGCCATCCGGATGTTCGCCACACTGAGCTGCGGCAATCACAAAACAACCATTTTCAATGGCTCGAGCTCGTAGTAATGTATGCCAATGAGCTTCGCCCGTAGGGCGTGTGAAAGCTGCGGGAATGGCTAATAATTGTGCACCAGCCTGACTGAGCGTTCGATACAGATGTGGAAATCGCATGTCATAGCAGATACTCATTCCGTATCCTCCCCAAGGAGTTTGCACTAGGATTGCCTCCTTGCCAGCCTCAAAACTTGCTGACTCACGATAGGATTCCTGATCACTGAGAATGGCATCAAAGAGATGGATTTTGTCGTAGTGGGCTCGAATCTTCCCCTGATCATCGATGATAAATCCTCGATTCAGTAACCGTCTGTCGCTGGTTGAATTGCGAAGAATCAGGGAACCAATATGAATCCAGACTCGTGCTTTGACAGCAATATCCAGGCAGCATTTCAGCACAGGATCTTCTTCTTCAGTGACGGCTGTTGCTTGAGCAAGAGCACTTTTCTGTTGCAGCAGGTTGACGGCTTCTGGCAGAACGATCCATTGTGCTCCGTTTTCAACGGCTTCCTGCAAAGCCACTTCGACCTGTTGGCGATTATATTCGAGGTCAATACCAGAGGTTAGTTGTACACAAGCAACCTTCAGTTCCCTAGGCGTATTTGTCATGAAAAATTCAACTTTTGGAGTTTGGGAACGATGATTACTTGGCAATAGGGATTTTCTGGATGCTGAAGATAGTAGTTTTGATGATAGTCTTCTGCAGGATAAAAGGTGCGCAAGGGCACAATCTCGGTGACGATTGGCCTAGAGAACTTTGAAGATATTTCTTGTTTTGATTTTATAGCCAGTTCCTGTTGCTCTTCAGAATGATAAAAAATTGCTGAGCGGTATTGTGTGCCAACGTCATTGCCTTGGCGATTGAGTGTCGTGGGGTCGTGCATTCTCCAGAACCAATCCAAGACCTTGGAATAGCTGACCATCTCTGAATCAAAATCGAGTTGGACAACCTCAGCATGTCCTGTCATCCCAGAACAGATTGAGTGATAATCTGGATTGTTGGTATGTCCGCCGGTGTAGCCACTAACAACGTGGTTGATGCCTTCAATACGCTGGTAGACTGCTTCCAAACACCAGAAGCAGCCGCCAGCTAGTGTAGCTTTAGTCAATTCCATTCCGTTACTCCTTTGTGAAAAATAGACGCTTTTGACTCATGACTATTCAGATTTGGCTATTCCCTCAATTTAGCAATGGGCAGTGAGAAAGCCGACTTGGTGTTGCCCTTTCGACTTGAAGAGTCGTTCGAATTCCGTAGGGATATTCTTTTCATTTAAGGGACTGTTCCAGAGATCTTCCGTCAGAGCGCCGATCCTGTAGTCTAGATGGTTGTGGAGTAGTTCAAGCACCGTCAAGAAGTATTCTTGGTGATCGGTTTTGAAACGAATTTCTCCACCTTCCCGAAAGAAAATCAGCAATCGATCCAGAAATTCTATGGAAAACAGCCTGTGTTTTCGATGAGCCTTCTTGGGCCAGGGGTCTGGAAAGTTTACATGGAGGATGTCCAGACTTTTTTCAGGTAGATATTCTCCGAGCAGTTCCCCCCTGTCTTTTACAAGCAGAGCATTGGTCAACTGAGCTTGAGCCAGCTTGCGAGCAGCTAGTGTTAGACGTTTGAAGCGTAACTCAAAGCCGAGAAATGCATCTTGTGGATGTTGGGCGGCCCAGGCTTGCAAATAGCCACCAGAACCACAACCGATCTCCACATGCACTCGTTTTGCGCGTTCACGCATAGGTTCCCAATATTGCTGCATCTGGTCCAAGGTGGGATGAGGTAACAGCAGACCCGGATAGTCGTGCACCTGCTTCAGATAAGGATTGGTGCGAGTCATTCGCTCGTAGACCTGTTCTGGTAATTCCCGAGGGTCTCGTATACGAAATTTTTTTAGTTGCTCTAGATTCATATTTGTATGTTGCAGTTAGAGCAGATTCAATGGCAAACAGATGGGAGTGCGCTGCTTCAATGCTCCAATAGTGAGGAAGTTCGCATCTTGGCGCTCTCCGTGACAGAGCTATCATTGTACGAAGGACAGCAACTTTCGCCCGATCTGCTAGAACAGATTCAATCTGCTGGCCGATTCCGTGAGATATACAAAAAATCTCTGGACTTGCTTGCCCAACGCGAACACTCCATCTGGGAACTCCGACAAAAATTACGACAGCGTTTCACTGAATTCAGGGAAGTGGAGCCTGTCTTGTTGCAACTTGAGGAGCAAAAGTTTCTTTGTGATGAACGCTTCTCTCTGAATTTCGTTCGTTCCCGTATGGCCAATCGTTCTTGGGGCGCTTACAGGCTACGTGCTGAACTACAGCAGCGTGGTGTTGCAGGACAGTGGATCGAGCAAGCTCTAGCCTCAGAGGTAGATGAATCTATCTTGAGGGAAAAAGCCGAAGCACTCATACGAAAGTCTGGACTTCCTAAAGATCTTGCAGCGAAAAGAAAGTTAGCTCAAAAACTTTACCGACGAGGTTTCTCGCAAGAATTGATCAACCAAGTGCTTTCGCAAGATCCTCTGTGATATGAATTCTCTCATCTGGAAACCTCCTATAGGTCCTTCATGTTCCCAAAGCGCATCACTAAGGAAGAGGTCGGTGAGTTGCCTCTCATCAGCTATTCTGGAAGAATTGAGCTAGTGGCAAATCATGAAAGTTTCAAGGCCTGTCTGCCAGCATTACGCGATGAAAAACTGCTTGGATTTGATACGGAGACCCGTCCCTCTTTTCGCAAGGGAGTGATGTTCCCGATTGCCCTGCTGCAATTGGCGACCCAGGAAACAGTCTACTTAATTCGCCTGAACCAGCTCGGATTTCCTGAAGAACTGCGTGAACTATTGGCATCACCAGAGTCACAGAAAGTTGGGGTAGCCATCCGAGATGATATCAAGGGCCTTCAGCAATTAGGATCGTTTGTACCGCAAGGCTTCGTTGAACTTAGTCAACTCGCTCGTCAGTTGGGTATTGTCACCTGTGGACTACGAAATCTTGCTGGGATCTTCCTCAACGTACGAATCTCAAAGAAAGCCCAACTCAGTAATTGGGAGCAGGAAGAACTGACAGAGAGTCAGCAGAATTACGCAGCGACTGATGCATGGATTAGCCGGGAAATTTACGGCTTCCTCGATCAAGGTGGCTGGCTACAGAATACCCTAAGCTTTGAATCTTGAAATGGAAGTTCAAAAACAATGGCTATTTGCAGCTAGTGCAGATGAGAGTATCTGTCAATCTCTAAGCCGAGAAACCGGCTTGCACCTGCTCGTTGCGAGTATCTTGTACCGTCGCGGATACTGCACACCAGATGAAGTAGAAATCTTTCTACAACCAGAACTTCGTCAGCTTCGAGATCCATTTTTGCTTCGACATATGCAAGAAGCAGTTAAGTTGGTACTGCCTTTTCTTCGAGAAAATCGCAGCATTCTGATCTTGGGAGATTATGATGTCGACGGAATTACATCGACAGCGCTGCTACTGAATTTTCTACGCGATGCAGGATGCAGTCAACTCGACTACTTTATTCCACAGCGATTGCAGCACGGCTATGGGTTGACCCCAGCCAGTGTCGATGTGATCTTATCGCGCCAACCAGATCTGGTGATTACTGTTGATAACGGCATTACTGCTCGCAAAGAAGTTCAGCAACTCCAGAATGAGGGTGTTTGTGTTTTAATAACAGACCATCACATAGCTATCTCA
>DPLM01000323.1:0-174 GCA_003541985.1 Deltaproteobacteria bacterium
TGCAGGTTTTATGATTACTGGACATCCTGTCGCCACAGCAGGTCCGACTTGATGTACAATTAAGTTAAGTGGGTGATTGAATGCACTTACAGCTACAACGATACCAATTGGTTCGTTGCTCGTAACAGCAAACTTACCCTCTGAAGCAGGATTGAGATTCATTGGGATTTCACC
>DPLM01000323.1:509-940 GCA_003541985.1 Deltaproteobacteria bacterium
CCTGCCTGAGTTCTAAGAACCTCAATGCAGTTTTTGACACCATCAATTGCCCTTGCTACTTCTGCCCTGGAATCAATTAACGGCTTACCTCCTTCCCGAGCAGCTTCCACAGCTATTTTCTCTGCTCTTTCAGATATGATCGCAGCAGTTTTTTCAAGTATTTTCATGCGTTTGGCTGGCTTCAGCCAGAGATTTCTGTCCTTGTACAATCGATCTGCAGTGGAAAGGGCTAACTCTACTGCATCAGCATCAGCTGAAGTTACGGTGGCAATCAAAGATCCATCATATGGGGCGGTAACCTCGATTTGGCCATCATCACTTTGTGCTCCAGGGATTTGTAGGTTGAAGTGCTGACTCATGCGTATCTCCTGATCTCTACTTCAATAATTCTTAGCAAGAATGAATACTTGCTTTTGAAAAGTTCCAAGGCT
>DPLM01000323.1:1253-4597 GCA_003541985.1 Deltaproteobacteria bacterium
TTGCTTTTGAAAAGTTCCAAGGCTCAGAATAGGCGATATCTATGCATTTACAGTTTGCAATCGATTATTCCAAGGGAAATTTCAATCTCCAATTTCTTAACTTCCTAATAATCCATTCTCGTGATCGTAGAAATTGCTCTCGTCATTCCTCTTCGCCAAGTCTTTGACTATCAGTGGCCTGCAGGATGGATTGAACCCAAATTAGGACAACGGGTTTTGGTCCCCTTTCGACGCCAAAAAAAGTGTGGTTTGATAGTTGGCATTAAAGAAAAAACTGAATTTCATGGTGTCAGACAGGTTTTATCTTTGCTGGATGAGCATTCGATCATCAACAGAGATCTCTTGGATTTAACCAAATGGATTGCAGAATACTATTTTTGTGGGTGGGGAGAGGTCCTGCAAGCTGCTTTGCCAGGGGGACTGGGAGTGCATTTGCAAAGTGAGTATTCTTGGGCACTCTCAAAGCCTAACCAGAACAAAAAACTACCAGAAAAATTTTCCAGTCTGCTACTCAGAGAGCGCTGGACGGACCAAGAATGGAAGGAATTCAAACCATCCACAACCGAAGAAAATCTCCGCCAGCACTGGATTGACAGTGGACTGCTCAAAGTGCACCGCCATCTTGTACAACAACGGGTAAAGATTAAAACGGAACGCTGGGTAAAGCTAAAAAACATTTCTTATGATAAGCCTGGCAAATCAAGTCGAAAAAAAACAAAACGTCAACGCGTGTTAGAAATTTTGCAAATGTGTGATGAAGTACCATGGCTTAAAATCCGAGATGAAATCAAAGCTCCAGCTTCTTTATTGAAGCAACTGGTAGAAGAACAAGTTGTTGAAACTTTTGAAAAACGAGTTTTCCGAAGATTTTTGCCACAAGGCCTGCCAAAACCAAGAAACTTTCAAAAACTTTCAGAGGACCAGCAAAAAGTTTGGGTAATGATTGAGCAAAGTCTGAGTTCCAACAAATATAAAGCGTTTCTTCTGCATGGAGTGACAGGAAGTGGGAAGACAGAGGTCTATCTCCATGCTGTTAGAAAGTGCCTTGAGTTAAAAAAGACGGCCTTGGTGCTGGTTCCAGAAATTTCCTTGACGCCGCAATTGGTCAATCGTTTTCGTGAAAGATTTGGGGATCTTGTTGCTGTACTGCACAGTGGAATGGACGAGGGGGAACGATTTGATGAATGGTCAAGGATTCAATTAGGGCAGGCTAAAATCGCAATTGGTGCTCGTAGTGCTATTTTTGCACCCTTGCAGAACCTTGGGCTTGTGGTAATTGATGAAGAGCATGACCAATCATATAAACAAGGAGAGTCACCGCGTTATCAAGGCCGTGATGTCGCCGTCTATCGTGCTTTTCAAGAAAAAACAACAGTCATCATGGGTTCGGCAACTCCGTCTATTGAATCATGGCAAAATAGCAGGACAGGAAAATATCATCTGCTGGAATTGCCATCAAGAGCCCTGCCTGGAGCCAAGCTGCCTGAGGTTAAACTACTTGACCTGCGACAACAACCCCGGCAGTCGGGTTGCTACTTCTTTACAAAGGAGCTCGTCCAGGCTTTGCGTATCTGCCTTAAGAAACAAGAACAGGCGATTCTGTTTCTTAATCGGAGAGGATACGCTCCAATCGTTCAGTGTCCAGAATGTGAGAATACGGTTAATTGTGATGCCTGTAGTCTGAGTTTAGTGTATCACCAGAGCAGCGAAAAACTTCGCTGCCACCAATGTGATCATACCCAAGGATTTCCAAATATCTGTCCTTGTTGTGGAACTCAGACGACCATGCGATTGGTGGGCACTGGCACAGAACATATAGAGCAAGATCTTCGTGTTGTTTTCCCTGAAGCCAGGCTGCTAAGGATGGATCGTGATACACTCCACGGAAAGCATGCGTTGAGCGAAATGCAGCAGAAGATTCAAAGTCATGAAGTAGACATAGTCATTGGTACTCAACTTGTCACCAAAGGACATGACTTCCCCAATGTAACTTTAGTGGGGGTGCTGTTGGCAGATTTAGGGCTGAATTTGCCAGATTTTCGTTCAGCAGAGAGGACCTTCCAACTACTTACTCAAGTTGCTGGCAGAGCTGGGCGTGGTGATAAACCTGGACGTGTATTGATTCAGACAAACAATCCAAATCATCACAGCTTAGTAACCGCTCAACTTCAAAATTACGAATCTTTTGTAAAGCAGGAGATGCCACTAAGGGAGAGACTCAGACAGCCTCCATTTTTAAGCCTAGCAAGCGTGCTCTGTATTTCTCATGATGAAAATCGAGCAAAGGATCTTGCCTTGTCTCTTCGCCATAACCTGCGATCAAATAGTCAAGCGGGTGTAATTTGCCAGGGACCAGCTGAAGCACCTATTCGACGCATCAACCATCGCTTCCGATGGCAGGTGTTGATCAAAGCTTCCTCAGCAGGATTGATTAGAAAAGTTTTTGAAAAATCACTACTCGGTCCAGAGCCCTTAATCTTTAGCCGTGAAGAAAACATAATTCTTGATATCGACCCGCAACATTTAATGTAACAAGATGAACTTACCCGATACACCTTGAAGTCGGAGTGAAGTGGTATTGCTAATTAGATATGGAGTATGAGATGAAAGTAAGTTTTTTGGGACTTGGGGTGATGGGTTATCCAATGGCTGGTTATTTAGTAAAGTCCGGTCACGAGGTATGTGTTTATAACCGAACATTAGATAAGGCTGCAAAGTGGGTTCAGCAGCATGGTGGAACTCGGGCCGTTACTCCGTTGGACGCGGCAAAGGGTGCTGAAATTGTTTTTACCTGCGTTGGCAATGACGATGACCTCCGCCAGGTGGTAAATGGAGAGCAGGGTGCTTTCCGTAGTATGAATAGAGGAACCTTACTGGTTGATCACACAACTACCTCAGCAAATGTGGCAAGGGAACTTGCGGGTGTTGGCGCATCCTTGGAAGTCGGATTTGTTGATGCTCCTATTTCTGGTGGTCAAAGTGGAGCTGAGAATGGGATTCTGACAGTGATGTGCGGGGGAGGTCAGGAAAACTATGATCGAGCAAAGCCTGTTATTCAAGCCTATGCACGCTCAGTTAAGCGACTTGGAGAAGTCGGCTCTGGCCAACTTACGAAGATGGTCAATCAAATCTGTGTGGCAGGGGTTGTTCAATCCCTAGCAGAAGCCATTCATTTCGCTCAAAGAGCTGGGCTTGATCCTTTGGCTGTGATCGAGGTGATTTCGAAAGGGGCCGCACAGTCATGGCAGATGGAAAACCGTCACAAGACTATGGTGGCTGATGAATTCGAATTTGGTTTTGCCGTTGATTGGATGCGTAAAGATTTATCAATTTGTTTTAATGAA
>DPLM01000251.1 GCA_003541985.1 Deltaproteobacteria bacterium
CCCTGGACCACCTGATTAAAAGTCAGATGCTCTACCAACTGAGCTATCAGCCCATCCAAAAAATTATCTTAGTTTAGACTATTCTTTTTTGTCAAGAAGTTACATCACCAACATTTCATCAACAGCTGGCGGCACATATACCAATTCTTCTACACTGATTGCTTTGTGCCCCTTGTAAGAACCCTGGTAGCCTGAAAACTTTTGCACACCGTTGACGAGTAGACCTATGGGGTGCTGGACTTCATGGTCAAGCGTGATCAGGTCTCCCACCTCTAGATTGAGGAAGTTGCGAACCGACATCTGGGTTTCCCCCAATTGTGCAACAAGTTCAACATGGGTTTGATTCAGATTTTTCTTGAAACGATTGCTCCAAGTGTTGTCTTTTTCATCTTGTTCGCTTTGGAAACCTGCATTCAAACGGGTCCGAATGGGTTCAATCATAGAGTACGGCACACAGAGCGTAATGGCCATTGGAGCCCGCCCAATTTCCACATCAAATGTAACAACAATCACGATTTCACTGTGAGGAACGATTGCCACGAACTGAGGATTGGTTTCCGCTCGTGTGTAATTGATCTGCACTGGAAAAACTGGACGCCATGAACTCTGCAGATCTTCTAGGGCACTAACCGTGACCCTTTTAATCATTCTGGCCTCTATCTCTGTAAAATCTCTCCCCTCAGACTTTATCTCCAATTCTCCGTTACCACCAAAAAACAAATCAATCAGGGTGAAGACCAGACGAGTCTCGAGTACCAGAATTGCGTTACCCCGTAATGGCGTCATCCGAAAGAGGTTCATGGACGAAGGTACCGGAAGTGTCTTCAAGAATTCACCAAACTTGATCAGTTCTGTCGAGCGCACGCTGATATCGACTACCTTGCGCAGTGCATTTGAGAGTGTCAGTCGGAATAGTCGTACAAACCGGTCATGGATGATTTCCAGTGTTGGCATGCGACCACGAATTATCCTGTCTTGAGCGGTAAGGTCAAAGGGGACGACTTCCTCCGGGTCGTACTCATCCTCCTCGTCATCCATGTCCATGTCATCACCGGACACCCCGCGCAGCAACGCATCTACCTCGTTTTGTGAAAGAACGGCTCCCATAGCTTACTTTTATTTGACGTTGAGGGATCTGGGTTCTAAAGTTGCTGTAGAATGATGCAAGTAGCGTTCACACCCTGAGATTTCTTCATGAGTCATACATCACACAACAGTCCACAATCCCCACAAATGCTGGCTTTGCGAAGTTATCTTCAATTCAAGAAACAAAGAAATTGGCAAGCGATCCGGCGGGCAGAAATCAGCCCAAGAGAAGATGACCGACTGCAAACACACTTGCTACAGGGAGTGTTACGCCACCATCGCTGGCTCAAGGTTGAGATTCAGGATCGGTGCCGGCTTCCGTGGTCCAAGCTTCAGGATGTGATAAAAGGAATCCTACTGATTGGAGCGTACGAGCTAATTTTCCTGAGGAGTTCAAAGCAGCACCATGCAATCCACCACGCTGTTGAATTGGTTCGACTGCATCGTTTGGAAGCTAGAACCGGTCTTGTCAATGCAATCTTGCGCCAATTGCAGAGGGATTTACATTCTGGGCTATTGAAACCAGTTCAACGTACACTTGCCACCCGGACCTCCCATCCGGATTGGATGGTAGAGCGCTGGATAAAAAACTATGGTTTAGAGGCCACAGAACAAATTTGTGAAGCAAACAACCTGTTGCCAAATCCAACCTTGGCATCCAACAGAGTTGAGCATGTTGCTTCGCTTCGTCAACAACTCGCAGCCATCAAAATTGATTGGAAAGCACACCCTATCTTCCCAGAATTAACCGTACTGCAGACAAACCAGGGAGTTTGGAATACAGCGATGGCCAAGGATGGATTGATCTACGCTCAAGATGCATCCTCTTATGCTTTCTGTAATTCCATCAGGCCTTTTCTGGAAGGGAAAATTCTTGATGTTTGCTCTGCTCCGGGTGGGAAAGGTCTTCAATTGTCCCCAAACTATCCGGGTCAATTTCTGCTAAATGATGTCTCTTCTTCTCGTTTGAAGAAAATCTACCAAAATTTTCATAGACTCAATCTGTCTGGTCACATGTTACAGTCCGACGGGACCAAGCTGCCTTTCCCAAGCAGATCAATCGATGGTATACTTCTAGACGTCCCTTGTTCTTCAACAGGAACCATCAGGAAGAATCCGGACATCAAATGGGTGGCAGATCTGAAGAGTTTGTTGCGACAGACTGAGCTTCAGGGTAGGCTCCTCAAAGAAGCAGCACGAGTTGTAAGAAAAGGTGGCTGGATTGCGTACTCGACCTGCTCAATGGAACCAGAAGAAACACAGTTACCCTTGCAATTATCTGAGGAACTTGGACTACAGACTATTCCATGGGAAGAGCTACCTGAGGGCATTGAAGCGACCCAAAAAGGATTTTGGCAATTGCTCCCTTCGGCAAATTGGATGGGCTTTTCTGCGGCAATTTTAGCAAAATCTTGAATTTTGTTTTGCATCCCCACAAAAAGATGGTAGAAATTTTAGCCCCTTTGCACGACTGGCCCAAAATCTGAAGGGCCATGAATTACATTTCAATTAAACCCATTGAATTGCATTTCTAAAGGAGAACTCTGAAATGAGAACGGAAGAGCAGGACCTGGACACCCCTGACGAAATAGATAGCGAAGAAGCAATGGCTGCTGAGGAGATGGAGGAAATCCAGGCAATGCTTATGAGCCAAATGGAGGAAATTGAAGACCGACTCAACGCTACACAAGAAGAGACTGAGTTTGAAGTTGGAGATGAAGTAGATCACTCCGTAATTTCCCAAGAACAAACTCTCAACAGCTTGATTGAAAGTCGAGAAATCGAACGCCTACAACAAATCAAGGATGCTTTGCAGAGGATGGATAGCGGTGAATACGGCTGGTGTGAAGAAACCGGACAGTGGATTGGCAAAAAACGACTGATGGCCCTTCCGTTTACCCGACTTAGCCTTGAAGCACAAATGGAGCAGGAACGACGTGCAAACAGAAATCGTGGAGTCGGTGGATTCAGTGAAGATACTAACTACGCTGGGAACTACCGAGACTAATTAGAATTCAGGCGCCAGCATGGCAAATCTGCTAAGCTATGATGCTTCGCAACTGTTAGTTTTCCTGCTTGTATTGATCAGAGTTGGTGGGGTTTTGACAACTGCACCAATTTTTGGTAGTTCTAATATTCCTGCTCAAATCAAAATTGTTGCCATTCTGATTTTCTCCCTGATTTTAAATCCTTTTTTACCCTCCCCTACTATTCTTCCTGAGCAAATTCATCATTTTTTGATGCTAGTTTTTAGCGAGCTATTAATTGGGGTGACTCTTGGGCTAATTGGTAAGATTCTGTTTGCTGCTGTGGAGTTTGCAGGGGCAATGACCGGCTTCCAGATGGGGTTGAGCATTGCGAATGTCTTCGATCCTGCTTCAATGCAGCAAATCTCATTGCTTTCTAAACTAGAGACCTTGATTGCTTCACTAGTATTCCTTAGCTTGGACGGCCCGATACTGGTCATTCAAGCAATGGTGAGAAGCTACAAATTGATCCCAGTGGGGCAGGCCACCATGGGGAATGACCTGGCCAGTTTGATGATTCAGCTAAGTTCCGGGATCTTCTCCATTGGTTTTCAGTTAGGTGCTCCCCTCATTATAGCGCTCCTGATAACAAACTTGATATTGGGGCTACTTTCCCGATCTGTTCCTCAGATCCAGATCTTTGTTGTGGGGTTTCCACTAACCTTGATGATGGGATTTATTTTCCTGCTCTTGGGGATGCCTTTCATGGTTCAGGCGATCCGAATCATGTTTGGACTATATGATGATCAAATGTTAGATGCTATACAAAAGTTGAGCTTGCCGTAATTTAATTGCCCTTCACGCCCTGAGGTAGATTGACTTGAAGAACAGGTACCTCCTCACCCAAATACAACCGGCACTTCTCATTAGAAAGCTGCTCTGCCAATTCTAATAACAGGCCTTCTTTCAGACCGATACGGGAGATGACCACTTGTTCTGGTTTCCAAATCTCGATCAGTCTTGAGAAGATAGAAGCTGAACTGGTCTTCGCCTTTTTCAGAGGCAAGAACTGATATTCAAAAATGCTTCGTCCCGGCTCATGAGCCCCAAATATCCCCTCAGAGACGAGTCGTTCTGCCCACTCTCGGGCACTTCCACCTGATACCAGCAACTGACGTTGGTTCAGACTTACCTTTGCAAAGGTTTCTTCAAGAGCATCAAAGCTTGATAAATTTGGCCTTTTCCCAGCACGCAAGACACCTAGTGGCAAGCTGTCTTGCCATAGCAGTTGAGCATCTTGTTCCAAGGACAACTCCAAGCTTCCTCCACCCAAATCGGCGTGCAGTATTGTACCAGACAACTCAGGCCACTGTTGTCGGAAGAGATGGTGAATCAATTTTGCTTCTTCCAACCCGGTCAAAACTCGAATTTGAAAACCATGTTTTGCTAATTCTTGATGGACTTCAACTCGATTTTTAGCTTCTCGGAAAGCGCTTGTCGCAGAAATAGACCAAGGGGTATCTTGCGGAAGTGCGGTTTGGAAAGATTGGAGGACTTGTTGTAGTGTAAAAATTTGAGCAGCTGAGATGGATTGCGCTCGGAAAACTGATGCACCAAGGCTTAGAAAAGATCGCCAACGCTGCTGAATATGCAGATGTCTTTCACAATTTAAATTGCCAAGAACCATCCGTACAGCTTTGCTACCAATGTCGACGGCTGCCAATTGCTGAACTGGAGAAGTTGGCCTCAACATTTACCGTTTTTCTCCAATAGCGTTGATCGCATGCGTTCAGCTATCCAGACAGGCTCGTACGCGGGCTCCTACCTTCGCCATTTGCCCATCATCATATTTCTCTAGGTTGGGGACTCGCAGACCATCTGGACGAGGGATGATGTGAAAATGAACATGGGGGACTTCCTGGCCTGCATCTGGTCCATTGTTAAGCTGAATATTGTAATCAGCTCCTCCATATGCCTTGCAAAGCGCTTTGGACACCCTCTGCATGGTATGCATCAGACTAAGTGCTTCTGTTTCAGAAAGTTCTTCAAATCGAGCTACTTCGCGTTTCGGGATCACCAGCGTGTGTCCCTCAGTAAAAGGGGAGATATCGAGAAAGCAGATCTCATTGTCTGTTTCATCAATCTTTTCACAAGGCAACTCACCTTGAATGATACGGCTGAAAATTGATGCCATTGATTAGATTACTACAAGGGGGTCAAAAACAGGTTGAAGATGCGTGGTATCAGCCAAACATTCAAGACTCCAGCTCAAATCTTTTGGTGAAAAAACAAGTTGGGTAAGGCTTGTATTCGGGATCTGAAAATAATTGGGAGCATCAAGCTCAAGGCCTAAGATCTGTTTACAAATAAGCCGAATCAGTCCAGCGTGAGAGACAGCTGCCAGATCAGCTCCAACATGTTTTACAGGCATTTCCCCCAAAAATGCCCAAACTCGATTAAGGGCATTTTGTAAGCTCTCACCTCCATCAATTTGATGGTCTTTATCACCGGACCGAAAAGCTTGAAATGCATCGGCATGATCAGCCATGACTTGCTGTAAATTCAAGCCTTCAAGAATGCCAACCCCACGCTCTCTT
>DPLM01000325.1 GCA_003541985.1 Deltaproteobacteria bacterium
ATTGCATGACATTATCCAACTTTTTTGGAATTAGGGTTTAGTATTCTTTGTTGTTTGATTGATATGGCTGTTCAGAGGGGCAAATAGAACTAATGGCAAAACTCACAAATTTTGATCAGGAATAGGCCCGCTGTGAGGTTACTACAATCCCTGACCCGAGGGCTCAAAGCCCTGGATATTCTTAGAGAGGCTGATGAACCGCTCAGATTGACGCATATTGCTGAGCAACTGGATGTTGACAAATCAAACGCTTCTCACATTTTAAAGACATTGGTAGCAGCTGGATATGCATCTCAAAATTCATCGCGTCGTTATTCCGCTGTTTCACAGAAAACAGAAACTACAAATCAGCATTCTCTCACTGAAGTGATTGCATGTAAGGAGCGTTGTCGTCCTGCTTTAGAAGAAATCGTTCAGATGACAGGAGAATGTGCCCATCTTGCGGTCTTGATTGAAGACCGAGTGTGGTACATAGATAAGGTTGACTCTCTGCGACCATTAAAAGTAGACCACCCGATAGGTTCTCTATCACCGCTACACTGTACCGCGCTCGGAAAGGCTTTTCTGGCTTTTGGAAATGCTAAAATTCCAACTGAGCTACAGGTTTATACTCAGAAAACAATCGTCAATTTACCGCATCTAAATCGAGAACTTTTGGAAACCCGCAAGGTTGGTTTTGCGATTGATAATGAAGAATTTGCAGAAGGAATTCGATGTGCTGCGTATCCGTTGTTTGATGGCCGAGGAAGTATGATCGCAGCTATCGGAATTTCAGGACCTTCCGTACGTATCCAGCATGAGCACCTTAAAACATTTGGGACAATCCTGCAGAATGTAGCGAATAAACTTAATTTTCAGAGGTGACATGACCAGGCAGACAATTCGTGTAGGAATTATCGGCACAGGTCGAATCTCTGACCTACACGCTATCGAGTACATACAAAACCCCTTTAGTCAGATCACAGCGCTCTGTGATCAAGATCTCAACCTTGCAAAAGCTCGAGCAGAAAAGTGGGGCTGTCTGGATGCAGCTGTCACAAATGATTGTGAAGACATATTGGCGCGAGATGACGTGGACTTGGTTGAATTGCTACTCCCGCATAATTTGCACTTGCCGATAGCCTTGAAGGCGATCAAAGCAGAGAAAATAGTTTCACTACAAAAGCCAATGTGTATCAATCTGGAAGAAGCAGATCAATTAGTGGCTGCCGCTGAAGCAAGTCCAAAGCCGTTTAAAGTATTTGAAAACTTTATCTTTCACCCACCGGTAATGAAGGCCAAAGCCTTGATAGATGAGGGAGCAATTGGCGAACCACTGTCAATCCGGATTAAGTCAAACTCTGGTAAGGGAAAAACAGCGTGGGAGATACCAAAAAGTGCTGATGCATGGCGACAAGATAAAGAGACCTCTGGAGGCGGTCCACTAGTGTTTGATGATGGGCATCACAAATTTGCACTGGCCTGGTACTTCATGGGGAATCCAGAGGAAGTGCACTCTTTCATTCATCATACACAACGGCAAGACGGTGGATTTTTGGATGCCCCATCATTGATTTCGTTTCGTTTCCGGAATGGGAAAATTGGTAACTTGGAGGTTGTCTATTCTCCTGAACTTGAAATTTCTGGTTACTACTATGCGCAAGATGACCGTGTGGAAATAACAGGCACACATGGGATCATTTGGATCAATGGAGGGCACGGTCGAATCGGTGAAACTCCTCCACTAGTGCTTTACTCCAAGAGCAATATCACTGAATATCGGGATGTAGCTATGGGGTGGGAGCAGAGTTTTATTCAGTCAACTCGCCATTTTCTCAATGTGCTGAAAGATGGAGGAGAGCCTATGTTGACTGCCAGGCAGGGAAGACAGGTATTAAAGTTTGCCTTGGCAGCCGAAGAATCAGCCCACAAAGGGCAATCAATTAGATTGCAGGAGGAGCTGTCATGAACTCATCGCAAGGTCTTCCAGAAACCCAAGAAAAAAGAGCAAAATGGTTTAAAAGCCATGGTGGAGTGAATGCAGTTGTTGAGGCAGGGCTATTATCAAATACAGTTTCCTTGGGCCTAACGGAGGTACTAGTTCTAGGGCTGATCAGGCAAGGAATTACCAAATTTCTACTGATCTTGGGACATGGTTCTACTGAATTTGGAGAAACACTTCGAGTTTATGAATCTGCAGGTTTGGTGAAAGGATTTCAGTTTCGAAACGAAGTTGAAATGGCCCACGCTGCCACAGCACTGCGTTGGGTGTATGATGAACCGTGTGCAGTTATCACCTCTATTGGACCAGGAGCTCTGCAAGCCATGGCAGCATCCATAGTTTCTTCATCGAATGGTATTGGAGTCTATCACATTTACGGTGATGAAACTACTCATGGCGAGGGATATAACATGCAGCAAGTACCGAAACGTGAGCAAGGCATGTTCGGGCAAATCACAGCTACAATGGGATCATCATACACTCTCCACACTCCTCAAGCCTTTCGTGATGCGCTTCGAAGAGGAGCCACAAGAGTTTTTCATCCTTCAAAGGCAGGCCCCTTCTTTTTGAACCTACCCATCAATACACAGCCTGCAAAGGTTACCTTACGATTAGATAGCTTGCCAGAGCGTCCTCAGCCATTTGTACCTTACCTCCTTAACGATACCTTGATCAAAAATGCGGCAGCATTGATTTCCCAAGCTTCTCAGATAGCAATCAAGGCGGGAGGAGGGTCACGCAAAGCTGCAAAGGCATTGCACCGTTTCGCAGAAACCTCTGGGGCTGTGGTCGTTTTAAGCCCTGGCTCTACGGGGGTTGTACCCGATGATCATCCACAAAACATGCATGTCGGCGGGTCGAAGGGTTCTATCAGTGGTAATTACGCCATGCAGGAAGCTGAGCTAGTTATTTTTGTCGGTAGCCGAGGGGTTTGTCAGAGTGACTGTTCCGGTATCGGTTGGCCTAAAGCAAAACATGTGATTAACATTAATACAGATTTTAATGATGTACTTCACTACAACAACACGCTAGCGCTGCAAGGAGATGCTGCTACTATTCTTGAGCAATTGACTCAATGCTTGGACAAGCAGAAAAATAAAAGCGAGTGGTTGTTGAAATGCTTAACTAAAAAAAAGGAATGGCAAGCTTTCAAGAAAGAAAGATTCGAAGCAGCTACTATTGAAGATGACATTTGGGGAATTCCTCTTCTAACCCAGCCTCAGGTAATTAAAATTGCTGATGACTTTGCACGGCTTCATGGAGCTATAAAGTTTTTTGATGCAGGTGACGTCCAAGCCAATGGATTCCAAATTGTAGAAGACAATTCTCCTGAAGAAACATTCACTGATTCAGGATCGTCTTACATGGGCTTTGCTGTTTCTGCATTACTTTCCCAAGCCCTAGCAAATAAAGGTTGTTACAGTATTGCCTTGACAGGAGATGGTTCCTTTATGATGAATCCACAAATTTTGATCGACGGCATTCAGCATGGTGTACATGGAACTATTTTGCTACTCGATAATCGTCGAATGGCAGCTATCAGCCAATTACAGGAAGCCCAATACAGTTGTGCTTATCGCACAAATGATGTGGTAGAAGTAGACTACGTAAAGATGGCCCAATCTATAAAAGGTATTCGAGCGCTTTGGGGTGGTACTAATCTTAAGGATTTGAAAAAGGTATTGGTTGAAGCCTATGCACACTCAGGCCTTAGTTTGATTCATGTACCAGTTTACCATGGTCTTAACCCACTTGGAAGTATGGGAGCCTATGGAAACTGGAACGTCGGAAACTGGTGTGAAGAAGTTCAGCAGAGATATATTGAAACAGTGATTTAAATTTTCTTAAAAATAGTTTTACGATTAGAGTGTGAAAAGATAATCGTATTTAAATTAAATTTTAACAAGTTGATCTTCACTATTTACCTGGAACACCAATGTACAAAGATTTTGGGCTTTTAATCAGTGGGAAATGGCAATCAGCCAGTAATCAAGAAGTTATATCTGTTGTGAGTCCTGTTACAGAACAGCTAATAGGAACTATTCCAGCAGCTACGAGAGACGATATTGAAAGAACTTTAGTCAACTGTCAGCAAGCAGGTGTAGAATGGAAAAAAACTTCTGCTTGGTCACGTGCAGCTGTTTTGCGTCGTACAGCTGATCTAATCAGATCTCATGTTGATGAAATTGCAAAAATAATTAGCACTGAAACAGGCAAACCTCTTGTAGAAGCGAAAGCAGAGGCGGGAGCTAGTGCAGATCAATTCGAGTGGTATAGTGAAGAAGGTAAACGAGCATACGGCCAAATTATTCCGGCTAGATTGCCGGATGAACGCCTTTCGGTCATATACCAGCCCGTGGGGCCCTGCCTGGCGCTATCTGCATGGAATTTTCCGTTGTTGCTACCAGCTCGTAAAATTGCTGCTGCACTTGCTGCTGGTTGTCCAGTAATCTCATGCCCTGCCTCTGAAGCACCTGGGTCTTGTTTTGCCCTCGGTCAAGTTTTGATTGATGCTGGTTTGCCTGCAGGAGTCTTTTCAATTCTTACTGGAGATCCCAATCCAATGGTAAGAGATTTGATTTCTTCACCGATTATCAGAAAGGTCTCGCTAACAGGCTCAGTACCTATTGGAAAGGAAATTCTGCGCCAGTGCGCTGAAGGCATAAAAAAAGTCACAATGGAACTGGGTGGCCATGCCCCAGTCATTGTTTATCCAGATTTTGACCCTATTTCTGCCGCAAAAAAATTGGCTACTACAAAATTTAGAAATTGTGGCCAGGTCTGTATTTCACCGTCAAGGTTCTACGTTCATCGCTCTATCATCAAACCTTTTGCCGAAGCTTTTGTCGAGGTTGCAAAAAATCTGAAAACTGGAAGTGGTCTCGATGAAGGCGTTACAACTGGACCATTGATTCGAGAAAAATCATTAAAAAATGCACTTTCACTCATCGCTGATGCACAAGTAAAAGGAGCGGAATTGCTCCTTGGTGGGAACCGAGATACAAGCCATAAAACTGGATATTTCTTGGAACCAACTGTATTGGCGAATGTTCCCTCAAATGCTCGAATCATGATCGAAGAACCTTTTGCTCCTGTGGCTCCTATAGCAAGTTTTGATCGGTTCGAGGAGGCAATCAAATTAGCCAATTCAACCCCTTTTGGTCTAGCTTCTTACGTTTTCACACATGATTCTGCATTAGCTGAGCAGACTACTCAGGCTTTAGAATCAGGAATGGTAGGAATCAACGAAACATTGCTGGGTACTGCAGAAGCGCCTTTTGGTGGTATAAAAGAAAGTGGCTTTGGTCGGGAGGGTGGAAGCCTAGGAATCTTTGACTATCTGGTTCCAAAATATATTAGACACCACCTGGCAAAAGGATCAGTGGATGTCTGAAATTGCAAAGGGTCTTGACAACGACTTGACCAATTATGGTGATCAGGACTTTGCTCGCTACTTGCGGCGCTCCTTTGCCAAATCTATGGGCTATACCAGTGAATCCCTGGATAAGCCGATCGTTGGCATCTGTTACACCGATAGTGGTTTCAACAATTGCCACCGCCATTTCCCAGAAATGTTGGAGGCAGTCAAGCGTGGTGTATTGGCTTCTGGCGCACTACCCATACCTTTTCCAATGATCTCTCTGGGAGAAGTTTTTCTCAGTCCAACTTCCATGGTCTATCGCAATCTGATGGCGATGGCCGTGGAGGAGATGATCCGGGCCCAGCCGATGGATACTGTTGTCTTGATGGGAGGGTGTGACAAAACAGTTCCCGCCTTAGTGATGGGAGCAGTGTCAGCTGGCAAACCTGGAGTGTTGCTGGTTGCTGGCCCAATGATGACGGGCCGTTACAAGGGAGAACGTCTGGGAGCCTGTACTGATTGCCGCCGTTTTTGGGCTCAATATCGTGCGGGGAACATTTCTCAACAGGAAATTTATCAGATTGAGGGAAATCTGGCAGTGACTTCCGGGACATGTGCGGTGATGGGTACGGCTTCAAGCATGGCATTGATTGCAGAAACCCTTGGGGTGATGCTACCCAATACTGCTTCCATCCCTGCTGTCCATGCTGACAGATTAAGAGCTTCCGAACAAACCGGAGTGTTAGCAGCCAAGATGGCCATCCAAGGGGGCCCAAGGCTAGATCAACTGATCAGCAAAGATTCTGTGGAAAATGCGCTACGGGTTCTGCTTAGTGTCTCCGGTTCAACCAATGCAATCATTCACCTAAGCGCAATTGCCGGCAGAGCTGGTATTGAGGTTGACCTCGAGCGGTTTAATGAACTCTCAGATGAAACTCCAGTGTTGGTAGACCTAAAGCCAGTAGGCTCCGGCTACATGGAGGATTTTCATACCGCGGGTGGGTTGGATAAAGTTTTGCGGGCGCTAGCTCCCCAGTTGACTCTCAAAACCTTGGATGTGACTGGACGGAGCTTAGAGCAAAGACTCCAGGAAGAAAGTTCAGAGCAAATTGATCAAAACGTAATTCGGACCTTGCAGAATCCAGTAGAATCCAAGGGAGGGTTGATTGCACTTCATGGGACCTTGGCACCTGAAGGGGCGATTTTGAAACGCGCTGCTGCTACTCCAACACTACTGGAACATGAGGGCAGAGCCGTTGTTTTCTCTTCCTTGGAAGACCTCGCAGCCCGCATCGATTCGCCCGAACTAGATGTGGAAGCTGAAGATGTCCTAGTGTTACAGAATGCTGGACCACGAAGTCCATCGGGAATGCCAGAAGCAGGATATTTACCAATTCCCAAAAAGTTAGCCAAAGCAGGGGTCAAGGACATGGTTCGTATTTCAGATGCGCGTATGTCCGGCACTGCGTTTGGAACCATCGTGTTGCATGTCACCCCTGAAGCAGATCTTGGTGGTCCACTAGCCTTGGTCCAAAACGGAGATCTTATCCGTCTCTCAGCTTCAGCCAAAACGATAGATCTCCTCGTCTCTCCTGCAGAATTAGAGATCCGAAAGTCTACTCTGCTGCCCGCACCGACCCCACCATCACGCGGATATCGAAAGCTCTATAATGATTCGATCTTATCAGCTCCCCAAGGCTGTGACTTTAATTTTCTGGTACCTGGCTGATTGTTAGAGCAAACACAGATTGCCAGATCAGATATACGAATTCAGCATATGCTGTGGGAATCCTCCCCACTGGCTGGACCCAACAAGCATTGTCGAATTGCGTTTTAGTGTTCTCCCCCCATGCTCGTAGAATATACCGGCCAAACATTGGCCCAAACTGTACACAACCCCTGAACAAACCCACCTGAGATAGAATTCACTGCTGCCTCAAGTCCAGAGGAATCAAACTGACTGAGTTGCTTATCGTATTATTTACATTCGAATAGAAAAATTGAGCATACCATAAAGAATTGAATTTAGCAGCTGAAGCTATCAACAAATCTAAGTTTCAAGGGGATCAAGGCTTCAAACTCCGACTTACACACTGTCAGGCTCAATTCAGAGCACATCAGATTTGACAGTACTAGCTTTTCTCTATAGATTCGGCACCTCTGATACATTTAGTGTCAGACATGACAGAATGTCGAGAAGTTGTTTGGTGTAGGTCAGCACAATGCTCTTCTGGCTTTGTGAAAAATAGGATCGGGCGATGTTCTTATCCCAATAGAATTCTACAGTCGTGACGAGTTCTATTTTATAAACCAGACAGCCATAGTCGGCATTGTCAGAAAACTATTAGTCTCCAATGGGGATTTCATAGCTGATCGTTCAAATGGTGTGGGAAACTGTTCAAAGGGAGAAAGTATGATACGCAAGACAAGGAATTTGATTGGTTTAGGAATACTGCTCGTGATGAGTTTTGTTGCAACCAAAGCTGTAGCAGCTGACGCAGTTTGCTATAACTGCCCCCCACAGTGGGCAGATTGGGCTTCGCAATTGAAGAGCATTAAGCAAAATCTCGGGTATGACATGCCACACGACAACAAGAATTCTGGTCAAACACTTTCACAATTGTTAGCTGAGAAAAGTAGCCCAGTCGCAGATGTCGCCTACTACGGTGTCTCTTTCGGTATTCAAGCCGCTGAAAAAGGAGTAGTTGAAGCATACAAGCCAAAGCACTTTGATGAGATTCCAGAAGGTTTGAAGGATAAAGATGGCAAGTGGTTTACCATTCATTCTGGTACACTTGGGCTTTTCGTAAATATTGACGCATTAGGCGGCAAACCTATCCCGAAATCATGGAAGGATCTGATGAATCCTGACTACCGAGGAATGATTGGATATCTTGATCCTTCATCAGCATTTGTAGGTTACGCCGGAGCAGTCGCTGTAAATCGGGCCTTTGGTGGTACACTTGAAAATTTTGATCCTGGAATTAAGTTTTTTAAGGATTTAGCGGCAAACGATCCAATCGTTCCGAAACAAACTTCATATGCAAGGGTTCTTTCAGGCGAAATCCCAATTTTGTTTGATTATGATTTCAATGCCTATCGTGCAAAATACAAAGACAAAGCTAACGTTGCTTTTGTTATTCCGGAGGAGGGCACTGTAGTAGTTCCTTACGTAATGAGTTTGGTGAAAAACTCACCTCATCCAGAAAAGGGTCGAAAAATACTCGATTTCATTATGTCAGATGAAGGCCAAAAAGTTTGGGCTAACGCATTTCTAAGACCTATTCGTGCATCTGCGATGTCAAAGGAAGCAGCAGCAAAGTTCCTTCCAGCTTCTGATTATACCCGCTCTACTCCTCTTGATTACGCAAAAATGGCAGCAGTTCAGAACTCATTTAAGGAACGCTATCTGAACGAGGTTAGATAAGATCAAAAAATTTGCTGTTTAAATTAATTCTCAGATGAACGCAAATTATCACTATGATCCGTCGAGAATATCCTAGATACTTTCTATTGATTTTGCCTGCAGCAATTATCTTCATAACTTTCTTCTTTGTGCCAATGACAAGACTGGCGGTTGTTGGCGCTACTGGTGACGAGGGAGTAGCTAGTTATCTTAGTATTATCCAAACTCCTCGTCATTTCGAGAGTATGGTGGCTACGGTTCTGCTCTCAATTGGAGTAACCGCCTTTGCTCTCGTAATTTCCACGATTGCTGGACTATTTCTTGTCCGTAACCGGTTCCGTGGTAGTGAGACGTTAGTTTCACTACTGACGTTCCCGCTTGCATTTCCAGGAGTAGTTATAGGGTTCATGATTATCCTCTTAGCTGGAAGGCAAGGTTTAATTGGTAGCATCAGTAATTATTTAATTGGTTATAAAGTTGTTTTGGCTTATTCAATGTGGGGACTTTTTCTTGGATATTTATATTTCTCTATCCCTAGGGTTATTTTAACTATTATGGCTGCGGCCGAGAAACTTGATCCAGCACTAGAAGAAGCTGCTCAATCACTTGGTGCATCATCTTGGGAAGTGATCGTTGACGTTATTTTGCCAGCCCTCAAGCCTGGATTGATTGCTTCTGGCGCCATCTGTTTTGCTACTTCAATGGGTGCATTTGGCACTGCTTTCACTCTAGCGACAAACATAGACGTACTCCCAATGACGATCTATACTGAGTTTACTTTAAATGCAAATATTGCGGGTGCTGCCAGCTTGTCAATCATATTAGGAATAATTACCTGGATAGCGTTATTGTTAGCGAGAAGCCTCTCAGGTTCAACCGTTGCAGCCTCTGGATAAAAAGTAAATATGCGCCGCCCCAAAATCTTTTATGGGCAATTGTTTTTCACTCTTATTGTATGTGCGTTTTTAATTGTACCAGCTATTTTGTCTGCATTAGCTGGAATAACAGAAAATTTTTTTGTGGGTTTGAAGAGTGGTTTTACATTTCGTTGGATTATAGAAGTTTGGGAACTGTATTCTGAAACAATCTATCTCTCACTGCTAATTGCCGTATTTTGTCTAATAATTAATCTTTTTATCGGTGTTCTAGCAGCGTATTCGTTGGCTAGAATTGGTGGGAGAACAGCACGGATTGTTGAAGAAATGATTGTATTGCCTGTCGCTATACCTGGGCTGGCAATAGCTCTAGCACTTATTATTATGTATGGGGGTTTTCGTGATTTTAGAACCAGTTGGTTATTTATTTTAGTTGGACATGTACTCTACACACTTCCGTTTATGGTCCGTTCTGTCTTAGCGGTCTTGACAAGTACTAATTTTAAAATACTCGAGGAAGGGGCTGCAAGTCTGGGAGCACCTTTCTGGCATCGTTTTATCAAAGTTGTGTTGCCCAACGCCAAACCAGGCATATTAGCTGGCTCATTGATGGTAATAACTCTATCGGTTGGGGAATTCAATCTTACTTGGATGTTACACACACCTATGACAAAGACATTACCTGTTGGCTTAGCAGATAGTTATGCATCAATGCGCCTAGAGGTTGCTAGCGCGTACACCTTAGTCTTTTTTGTGATGATTGTACCATTATTAATTGCCATGCAACTGCTAGCTAACAGCCAGCGCCAAACAAAAAATCTCATTCAAGATGAGGATGCCCATTGAATGAATTGTTGATTAAGAAGAGATAGCTTATGAGTTCAAATGCAACTGCAGTTACACTCCATAAGTGTGCGAAAACTTTCGAAGATGGAACACGGGCCTTAGATCCTGTAGATCTAGCAGTCGAAGGTGGGGAAACTGTAGTTCTTCTTGGGCCTTCAGGTTGTGGTAAAACTACATTATTGCGAATTGTAGCAGGACTTGAAAATCCAGACAATTCTGGAGAGGTTTGGTTTAACAATGATGATGTGACTGAGTTACCTATTGAAAAGCGAAACGTCGGTATGGTATTCCAGTCCTATGCATTGTTCCCAAATATGACAGTTGCAGAAAATGTCGCGTACGGGCTACGAGTACGCAAAATGTCAAAGCCTGAAATAGAAGCTAGAGTTCTGGAAATGCTGAAGATGATGCGTATCACTGAACTCGCAAATCGGAATATCGATCAACTTTCAGGTGGTCAACGTCAAAGAGTTGCCCTTGCTCGTGCAATTGCAGTACGACCAAGGGTTCTGCTGCTTGATGAACCGCTTACAGCTCTTGATGCCCTCCTAAGGGAACGTCTTAGGGTTGAAATTGATAGTCTATTGCGAAGTCTTGCGATTACCTCCATTTATGTAACGCATGATCAAGCTGAAGCAATGGCTCTTGGTGATCGTATTGTGGTGATGTCCAAAGGTAAAATTGTACAAACAGGTTCACCAAGAGAAATTTACAATAACCCTAAAAACTCTTTTGTAGCTGACTTTATTGGAACAGTAAACAGGATACCTTCTACAATGATTGATGGAATAGACACTCCCAAAGGACATGATTTGGTATTTCGCCCAGAGGACGCTGAAATCGTTAAAAATTCTTCCGGTCAATTCAATGGAAAGGTCGTAAATTCTTTTTTCTTGGGAGACAGGATTCGCTTGATTGTCGATTGTGGTGCACCTGAGTACATCACGATTGAATCATTTCAGCGAGATGTAATTGAAGAAGGGGATGAAATATCAATTCATGTTCATCAAGACAGATTTTTAGAAATTAATTGAGAAGTCACCTAATTTATGATTCTAGCACAACTGACAGACACACATATTCGCTCAGGAAGACAGGTAGCCTATGGTCGTGTTGATACGTGCTCAATGCTTGAGAATGCAATTACCCATATTAATAATTTCAGACCCAATGTAGAAGCAGTCATCGTCACTGGTGACATTACGGACAGAGGGGAGCTAGAAGCCTTTCACCTATTTCGGGAAATCATCAATGAATTAGTCCCACCATGGTATGTCGTTCCAGGCAATCACGACAGTAGAGAGAATTTTCTGCAAGCGTTCAAAGATTGCCATTATCTTAACGATAGCTCTGACTTTATACATTATTCTATTGAAGATCATCCTGTAAGACTTATAGGTTTCGATACAACTGTTGAAAATAAACCTTATGGTTTTTTAACAGAAGAAAGACTCCTGTGGCTAGATAACTGTTTGGCAGAAAAAACTCAGGAAACAACGATACTATTTCAGCATCATCCACCATTCTTTACCGGTATCAATCACATGGATGTGCAGAACTTACTCAATGGAAAAGAATTAATTCAATTACTTACATCCCATAGACAGGTGCAACATGTTGCTTGTGGTCACGTTCATCGGGCATCTGAAACATGCATTGATGGTGTGGGAATAAGCATTGCACCCAACGCTGCACATTCCACAACACTTGATCTTGATCCAAGTGGCCCATCATCTTTCAGCATGGATCCACCAGCTATTCGTATATTCCGAGTCGATGCTGAGGGTTATCTCACAAGCCATCTAAGCTACTTGGGAAGTTTCGATGGTCCTCACCCTTATTTTAGTCCTGATGGAAAATTGGTAGGGTGAGCTAAAAATATTTGTTGATCACCTATTGCTTACACTTCCTTGAACAGTGAATAAAGTCATATTGGAAGTGTTTTCTCAGCCAGTCTTTGCGGTCATTTTCTCTCTGATGAAGAATTAAAAAGAGAGCTACACCAAAAGCATACGCTGCTGCTCTAGGGTCATCAGCAAGTTCTCTTAAAGGTACAGTTAGAGAAATTGGTTCGCTTGGGCTCAATAGGGGCGACTCTATGTCTCAATGATTGTCTTCTGGGAAGAGGCTCTCCTCATCAAGTCTGGCTGGGTCACTGGTTTCCACGTGCAGAACTGGAATGAGAAACTTCAACAGACTTCTGGGATTAGATTCCTTCCTCCAACTATCTCTGAAATACTAAAATCAGCAGCCTTACCCCCACATCACAAAGATCCTTTTGACCTCTTGTTGATTGCCCAAGCCCGCACGCATCAAATGACTCTGATCACCAAAGACTAGACGATTCAGCGCTACGAAGTTCCGGTCTGCTGGGATGGCCTTGCAGGACTCAGCTTGGATTGATTGCTCCATAAGCCTGTTCATTCAAACCTTTGATGTATGTGGCTTTTTGCAAAGACCATCGATAGAAATATAATTTTTCTGTAGCCTCTAATCCGCCCATTGGTCATCTTCTCCCCAAAGAAGAAGAAAAATGAACTGATGATTTGAAAATCCTCGCCGCGGGAAAAAGGAATTAGATGGGAACCCCTTATTCAGCCGACGGGGGGTTCGACTTGAAGTACAGCTACTTTTAGAAAGTCTACATCGCCTGTAAGGAAAGGGTGTTCTTCTCTCAGCTAGAGGCAATTTGCTGCTTGTAGGGCATCTAGAGCTCGCAATTTGTGCCGAATGTGGATCACAGTTGCCAACTCAACAACATTTTGGCTGAGTTCTATCCAGTACAGGTCGGGGCACTCAAAGAAGACATCATAGCTTTTTAGCAACTCCAAGATCTTGTTCCGACAAGTATTCTCTCAGAAAGCTGAGCTAACACGCTTCCTAAAACAAAATCCAATGAGTTGATTTGAACTGAGCAAACCAGCAACAGTGGAATTCAATCAACACATGACACACAGAGATTCATCAACCGAGTAGCGCAATGAAGCCACTACCTACGTTTTATGGTTGTATTCCAGCCCTGATGACACCCTGCAACGAATCGGGCACCCCAAATTTTGATGCGCTAATGCGCAAAGGACGGAAACTGATTGAGGAAGGGATGAGTTCGGTAGTGTACTGCGGCTCAATGGGTGACTGGCCGTTACTTTCCGAGGAGCATCGTCGCCAAGGAGTGAACGCCCTGATCAGCGCTGGCCTGCCAGTCATCGTGGGAACTGGTGCTCAAAATACTCGGAATGCAGTGGTTCATGCTGTCCACGCAAAAGCCAGTGGCGCAATCGGCTTGATGATCATTCCCAGGGTACTCTCCAGAGGTACTTCCCCCGCAGCTCAACGAGCTCATCTGGCTACGGTTCTAGAAGCTGGAGTTGATCTTCCCTCCGTTATTTACAACAGCCCGTACTATGGATTTGAAACGAAGGCGGAGTTGTTTTTTGATTTACGGAGAGATTACCCACATCTCGTGGGATTCAAGGAATTTGGTGGGGCAGAGGCACTGAGTTACGCGGCAGAACACATCACCAGCAGGGAAGAGGAATTGGAACTACTGGTTGGCGTAGATACCCAAGTTTGTCATGGAATACTTCGATGTGGCGCAATTGGATTGATTACTGGGATTGGCAACGTGCTGCCACAACCCGTGCTGAAGTTGTTTGCACTCTGCCAAGTCGCTCTCAGCGGTGACGTCCAAGCAAAAAACTATGCCTATGAACTTGAGGACGCCCTGATAACACTTTCCACTTTTGATGAAGGCCCAGACCTTGTCCTCTATTACAAATACCTCTTGTTTCTCAAGGGAGACTCCGACTACCAGCACCATCTCAATAACTTTGATGAATTGAGCCCAAGCCAGAAAAATTTTGCGAAGAACCAGTTGGCTTTATTTGAACGATGGTGGGATGGATGGTCAGGAAAACAACATCCTGTGGAATAGTTTTCAAATCCTGACCAGTGTTCTCAAGCAACAATGTTGAACCCGTTCATTCCTTCAGATTGTCAATCACAATTGGTTCAATCGAATCTGCCAGGTGGAAGCCAAAGACACGAGAGTAGAAATACAGCTCAAGTTCTAAGCAACGCTTGATATTCTCTGCGATACGGAAGCCATGTTGTTCTTTTTCAAAGGGCACATATGCTACAGGAACTCCCTTAGTGCGGAGAGCTTCCACCATCATTTCTGCCTGGTTGGGGGGTACCACTTGATCCTCCAGACCATGGAAAAAGATACAGGGACTCGAAAGTTGATCAAGGTGGTTGATCGGTGAACGAGCCTGGTAGACTTCTTTCTCCTCTGGGTAGTTGCCGATCAGCTGGTCCAGGTAGCGCGATTCGAATTTGTGTGTTTCCTGAGCGAGGACTTCTAAGTCACTGATGCCATAGAGGCTTGCTCCTGCTTTGAAAGTTTCAGCAAAGGTCAGAGCAGCCAGCGTGGTGTAGCCTCCAGCGCTGCCTCCTCTGATGGCCAGGCGTAATGGATCGGCTTTTTGCTGATGTACCAGATACTCTGCCCCGGCTACAGCATCCTCCACATCGATGATTCCCCACTGGTAGATCAGCTCATCTCGGTAGGCTCTCCCATATCCTGTAGATCCACGATAATTCAGGTCAAGCACCCCAAATCCACGTGTTGTCCAGTACTGTGTCTTGAAGCTCAGCACCGCGTGAGTAGCGCTGGTGGGACCGCCATGAAGCATAACAATCAACGGCGGAGCTTCTCCATCCAGACCCTGAAAATCTTTGTTTGTTGGGGGATAATAAAACCCATGAGAAATTGCATTTCCTGCCGTAGGAAATGCAATCGTTTCTGGAACAGAGAAGTAAGACTCATCCAACTCCAAATCTGTAGAAGTCTGGATGGTTCGTATCGTTTTGGTGGAGAGTGTAATTTCGATGATTTCTGGAAAAAGCTTTGGCGAGGATGCCACTGTCAAGAGTCGATTATCAGAAAGAGACAAATTCCCAATGGAGGTATAAGGGAGATCCAAGTCTTCCAGATTGCCTGAGTCCAGATCTAGCAAGGCTAGTCGATCAAGGTTCTTTTCACTGTAGCAGCAGATGATTTTGCCTGAATCGAGAAACTCGTAATGGTGCATCCCAAATACCCAGTGAGGACCACCAAATTCTGCTTGCCGTGGACACACACCCTGGCTGGATTGTTCGCGATAAAGGTTCCAGCTACCGCCTTCATCAGAGATGTAAAAGAGCTCTCCAGTCGGTGAAAACTGCGGTTGTTGCACAGAAATTTTCTGCTCTCCTTGTTTTCCACCAGCCATCGGTACCATTTCTCTGGGCATACCTGCTTCATCTAGTCCAGTGGCCCAGATCGTCGACTCGTCCCAGGGCATGTTGGGGTGATCCCAAGTCATGAACGCCATCCTTGAGCCGTCTGGACTGATTACTGGAGAGCTATAAAAGTCGTGTCCCTTGGCAAGAATCGTCAGCGCTCCTGTTTCCATATCAACGGCGCTCAGCTGGTTTTGGGGTTCCCCAGAGACGTTGTGGTCTTCAACCACGTAGATGATGCGGTTCCGTCCAGCATCGACACAACCATTCGCAAAACGAAAGCCTTCAGCCCGCGTTAGCAGGGTTGGTACTTCATCTTCTAATCCTTGGCGATAAAGTTGCTGATCTGAAAAATTGGAAAAATAGATGCTTTCTCCATGAATCAGCGAAGCTCCCCCTCCATACTCATGCACTCGGGTCCTGATGTTGAAAGGAGCTGGGGTGATATCATGTACGTTGCCCGCTTGATCCCGTTTAACCAAAACCGAGCGACCGCCTTCTTGAGGACGTGATTCGATCCAGCAAAGTCCATTTTGCACCTCATGGGGTGAGGACAAGCCAATGGAACCAGCAACGATCAAATCCGTGCTGATTGGTGATTTCCAGGAACCATAAGAAGCTTTGGTCATATTTCTTAGTTAATGAGGAAGATGAATGGAATGTTGAGTTTGATATCAAGAGTTTTGGTTAGCAAAGAATGATGAACCAATTTGTTGCAAACGTTTTGACGTAGCACAAGAATCTGGGAAAAAACTCGGTGTTACCAAGTAAACGATGGTGGCCTCAATCCTACCAATGACCAAACATTTCGTCGATATACGCTAACAAAGAGCTTTCAAAGATTCCAAAATGGCCCAGTCAGTCCTAGTTCCACAAACATCGCCTGCGTTGAGTCAACCGAGCGTCTTTCCCAATATTTTTCTGCTCGCCCAGAGTACCACTTGGTCGCCAATTGGTGGCAGGTTTGGAGCGAAATCGTTGCTCCATGACTTTGAGTCGTTCTCTTCAGCCAATTCTGCAAATGTGCTTTCGAACTGAAAGCGAGGATCGTGGCTCAGGTGAAGCCAATCTTTTCCCAGAACCGTTTGGCTGGAACAACAAAATGCACAAGCCATTCGGAGGTAATTGGCTGGTTTTTGCCAATCAACAGATCCAAACGATCATCACACTCTCCACACCCACACGGGGTGTGACCTTTGGCATCCTTGCCAACGATGGCAGCAATACCGAAGACATCCCAAATTCAATTACCGTAATATTTTTTTTCGTCTATTTGGGCAGTGTAGTTGGTAGGCAAGACAGAAAACGGATGGGCCATCCAGATCGAGTGACTACCAGGAGCCAGTGCAATATCATGTGAAGCGGCAAGCCGCTCGAAAGCGCTTTCTATTTTGCCAATCGGCAGTTGAAATCGTTTTGCAGTTTCTGCTGTCGTCGGTGGCTGCAATGTACTTATCAAGGTTTGATAGATGAAGTATCTCACCTCAGTATCAAACGTAGAGTCTTTAGCCATAGTTTTATTCCAAGATTCTCATCTGATGTGCTTTCTAATTTTTAACAAGACACTTCAGAGTAACTTCTCTGTGAAGAGACACAATGACGGTAGTTTTGATTTGGCGAATGAACTTGACTGAGCACACTTATTTTCCATGAAATCCTGCGATCAGTGTCTCGAAGAAATGGATACGCTGTTTAGGGTGCGTATTTCCGCAAGCAAGGAGTGGATCTTTGTCTGCAGGGGATGCCTGGAAGTTGTACGACCAAACAATCCGAACTATCAGTATGGGGGAACGTGGAAGAATCGAAAAAACAAAAAATGAACGCTCATGGGACCTAAGATTACCGACAGTAGGTCTGCTTCAATATCGGTCATCTCTCATTTCCTTTCTTATCATCGGCATCGTATCAATCAGGGAGAAAATATCTTCCAAAGACACATTGCTTGATCTCAACTTTACTCCACCATCTTTGCCCAGTAGCAGCAACTGAAATCCTGAATTTGATACTCTAAACTGTTTGCTCATCTCGTCAAACTCCTCTGACCCTTGGAGCGGATCCATGTGGACAAGATTTTTGTCCGTAAATGCACAGGTCCTTTCTTCTATTTGCATTTTAAGGGCAAGACGCGTCAGTTCCCGCGCTGATGAGAAGAAGGTAATGATTACACGGTTTTTCCCAAGATGGTCTTTCCGTGGAATCGCTTGAAGCGGCATGATGATTACAGGATTGATGAGTGCGAATAGCAAAGCAACGACCAGACGATAGGACATCATTAGTCAGGTCTCAATCAGTCATCATCCGCAGAGATCTTGTTCTCAACACAAAATTTCCGAAGCAGAACCGTTGAGAATCTCATCGGCCTGTAAGTCCCACAGCTCATACTCATCCAACTCTTCTAGTTCATCCAGTTCCAACGCTTTCTGACGTTGCTGATCTTTCTCAAGAATATCATCAATGCAGATCACACTCATATTCCCTCATTGCAAAATATTTCCATCAAGATCATTGCTCCAGAACCTTCCTTGATCATATATCAGCTGCACTTCTTTCAGTCAATTTCGAGTAAGCAGACTCTTTGAAAAATCTAGAGTTCTTTTTTCATCAAAAACTATGAGTTTAACCGCTGCTGGCAATAGCTGATGCATCCACCTCCTTGATTTTTAAACAAGATCACTCTGGCAAGCCGGAACCTATCTCACTGTGGATTTTCGAAGAAGATCAACAGAAATCCAAGGAAAGCAATTGCTGTGGCCAGAGAGCTATAAACAACGATTGCACTGACTATTTTTCGAATTTTTGGATTGATATAGACTGTCTCAGAAAACATGAACTTCCCTTAGTTGTGGATTTGGCCAATTGATGGATGCGAGCGTAATTTACAATTATGAAGGATTGCTCCGTCAAAAAACAAACAATTCTTTCCAAGAATATTCTTAAGTTTCTTTACAATTTCAATAGTATCCTATCAAGAAATTCATTTCTCCAGATTTACAAAGCCAAGCTATTTATTTTCCACAGAGAAACAGAAAGCAACTGCCATGTAACACTTCGAAAGAGCTATGTACGAAATTTCTATCGGTTGGTAAAACGGATAACCCATCGTTTTTTGAGAAAACCATTATTAACGCCTACATCTCTCATTAATTTTCTCACGCAACTTCTTCCTTTTTGTCTGTAAATTAAAACATACAACAATTTCAGTATTTTGATTTAAGAAAATGCGTGGCAAAAAGCTTGAAACATATTTTTCCGGATCAGCGAAATATCAATATGACGATTATTTGGAGAATTTTATGAAAAACCTCCACAAGGATATGCACAAATCACATGTCATACATTGGACAGATATTTTGGAATCGAATGGCGCTGCGGAAATGACAAGACGATCTGCCATCTTAGTCGGTTTGACCCGTTTTGGATTCACGGGTACTACCAATTTTATGTTACTCTAATCCAAATTCTCTTGGTAACCAAAAGATTCATGGACCATGAGAACTAGTTCTAGGATCTCTTGAGATCCACTGCAAAACAATTCGTTGAGTTAAGATTCGGACCAATTTTTTTAGATTCTTACAACAAAGATCCTCAATGATTTTTATTACCTAAAATTTTATAGCAAATAAGAGAAACAATGGCATTTTCTAACACAAGGATTAAAATTTCAATTTATCCCATCCTACTTCTAACAACTCTACTCCTAACATGTGCTTCACCGCTGATGATTCAAGCCGCAGGCAGCTCAGATGACGACGACAGCAAACCACAAAAATCTAGAAATTATCAAGAAGCTGTCAGCTACATAAAAAAATCCGATTACAGTTCAGCTATTCCACTCTTAAAAAGAGAATTAGAAAAAAATTCAAGAAACGCTGATGCTCACAACTATATGGGTTACGCATTGCGCAAAAGTAATGATCTGAAAAATTCTGCAGTTCATTATGCCAAAGCACTTGAAATCAATCCGAAACACCTGGGAGCTCTCGAATATCAAGGAGAACTTTTTCTTACGATAGGTAATTTAGATCTTGCAAAGGCTAATTTGCAAAAACTTGATAAACTATGTTGGCTGGGCTGCGATGAATATGACGACCTCAGGGCCTCTATTGAAGATTATCAGCAAGGAAAAAAGAGTAGCAAATATTGATGAAAAAACAGATTTGTAAAGAACATTTTCTTGTTAAAATTCATTGCATCAGAAACTTGAGTTTGAGATGAAAATCAAAATAACCATACTATTCACAGCACTCTCATTTTTGCTAATTGGATGTCCCGGCAAAAATACTCCACCACAAAACAGTAGTCACAAGTCTGGATACTCCAAAAAATCTACTTATTAAAAGTACTTTGCAGTTGAAT
>DPLM01000162.1:0-11514 GCA_003541985.1 Deltaproteobacteria bacterium
AACATTTGCCTGTGACTGCTGTGACCAGTCACAAGCTTGACGGAGATGCTCTTTCTCTCCTTTTTCATTGAGGAGTGGCGAAATCTCCTCCCAAACTTGCCGGTGATAGTTCTGCAACCAGTTCCATTCATCCTCTGTAAGCAACTCTTCGCAGACTAGTTTACGCTCAAAAGGGATTAGTGTCAGTGCGTCAAAGCAAAGCCACTCTTTACCATCTGGATGCTTCGGATGCTGCAAAGCTGGCTGTACAACATAGAGGTTTTCCAAGCGAATTCCGCCCCAACCCGTTCGATAGTATCCAGGCTCATTAGAAATGATCATTCCAGACTGAAAACCGACATCTCCAGCAAAGGCCGATATGCGTTGTGGTCCTTCGTGCACCCCAAGGAAAGCTCCTACGCCGTGACCAGTTCCGTGTCCGAAATCAAGTCCTTCATTCCATAACAAAGATCGAGTCACACCATCCAGCACAGCACCATTCGTACCCTCAGGAAAAACCTGGCAGGCAAGTCGAATATGTGCTTGCAGCACCCTCGTGTAGCATCTTTGCTGCTCAGCATCAGGCTCTCCCCAGATCATCGTACGAGTTGCATCGGTTGTTCCTCCTCCACACTGAATGCCGGAATCGACCAATAGGAATTCACCATCTGTCAGAATTTTCTCTGTACTCGGATTGCTGTAATGAACAATCGCTGCGTTGGCGCCAGCTCCAGCAATTGTTTCAAAACTCAGGTCTGCAAAATCTGGCCGTCTCTCGTAGTAGCACCTTAGCCATCTAGCATATTGTCGCTCACTTACCTTTTCACTATTCCGCTCAGCTTGCTTCAGCCTAGCAAGACTCTGAATTTTTCCAACTGCTGCCTGTCGGTGAGCGTAGCGAATACGCTGCAATTCGACTTCATTCTTTAGAGCACGCGGCATGATAACTGGACTTTCTGCTTCCAATACTTGGGCAGATTGATCTTGTAGTAGCAGCAAGGTGCCCATTGTAACGCCTTGCGGATCCAAACACACACATGCGGAATCATCCCCTGCTAATTGCTTCAATGTAGGAGCATAGTCCTCATATGGATGAAACGTCCAATCCGCTAGTGATTGCAGTTCTACACTAGCAGGAAAATGGCAAAAGCAGATTGCTTCTGTCTTGGAAATCAGCGCATAGGATTCGAAGACTGGATTACAAGGAACATCTTTTCCACGCAAATTAGTCAACCAGGCAATCTCATCTAGCTGAGTCAACAAGAAATGCGTAGCCCGATGCTTATCCAATTGGTCACGCAATTCAGTCAACTTTTCTGAGGTGGAACGGCCCGTCCAAGAAAGTGGCAACAAATTGGGTTCTACCCGTTCAGGTGTCACAATTGATCCAGTCTGATCAACCAAGTTGCCAAGCACTGGTACCAACTCAGACTGGCAACTCAGCAGTGCCTGCGACCAACTGCGCCAACTCCGTGGGCTAACTGTGAACGGATCTGCTCCAAAACGAGACCCTATCGATTGCCCTGCAAGCCATTCCATGATGTCTGGGACTCCGGTGAGTCCTAGTTTTCGGATTTCAAAATGATCTCCGCTTTGTGCGTCTGCTTGAATATGGTAGCGAGAATCCACAAAGAGTTGTGATCGTCCTTCTCGCAGAACGATCGCAATGCCAGCAGATCCATTGAATCCACTCAATGCTTCCAAACGACGGTGGTGTAGGGGCACGTACTCGTTGAGGTGCTCATCTGTCGTTGGCACTAAATAGCCATCTAATTCAGATTCCTGAATCAACTTCTGTAGCTGAGACAGACGACTAGACATTTGCAAAACTCTTTTGATTTGCGATTAGTTTATGTTGGCCTCGAAGGCCAACATTTTTTGGAGAATGTGGGGAAAAATCAGAACAGTTTGATCGGTGATTTAGTACCTTCGGTAGGATAGCGTGGGCGTGGGCGACTGGATGGGCGTGTCCCATATTCTGGTTTCACTCTGAATGGATTAAAGTTCCGTCGATAAGTATCATCATCTTCCAGCACCGAGCGTCGGAGTGACCTATAATTAAGAGGGTAAATCGGCGGACTGCCAGTATTGCTCTCCACCATGCTGTTAACTGAACGGCCTCTACGAACCTCGGCTTGGTATGCTTGATCATAGTAACCGCTTTGATAACCAGCACGAGACTGTGTTCGATGCTGCTGAAGTTGCTCATAGTTAATGGCTGGGCCCCGTGGCGCCATTGGCTTTCCACCAGTTATTCTCCGCGCTTCGGCTTCCTGTACTCCAAGACAGAGTAACCCAAAGCACATCCATACAATCCATGTTTTCATAATTCTATCTCTCTTCTCCAGTTTCAGATTTGTGATAAGAGATGTGCAAATATCAAACAAATATTTTAATATCTTCTTCCATTGAATATGTTTAGGTTAGACTACGAATCAAATCAATAGCCCATTCCTCTTCCTGATAAGCAGAAGAATTTGCGGCCACACCACCCTGCGAAATCAGAATTTCAGGGGCTTGGTCCAGCGGGGGTTGTGTGGGCTTAATACGCTTCACGACTGTGCGAGGAACTATCATCTGGACGTCTTCTTCACGCAACGTCTGGATCATCTCACGCATCTTATAGCTGCGCATCAACTGCCCCAGTATGCGTTTGGTGTACAGATCCAGAAGATTGGGCCCCTCACGATGGAAAAGTGCAAACCATTGTAAAGAATCTTGAGTGTGGATCATCGCTGTACCATTGAAAAGCGGAAGGAAGGTCACTGGCACCTCATCATTCCAAGCAATCAATGTACAGTCGCCAAAAGCCTGTTCTGGCGTAGCATAGTTGTCTAAAAGAGCTTGAAGCAACTGCGGGGCAATATTGGGATAGGGCGTCAACAGGTTTCGCAGATGATCACGGCGATTTCCTTGTTGCCAGGCTTCTACACAATGCGCCTCACACTCTCCATCGACATGGCAAATTGGACAAACGAGATCTACTCGACTGGCGATCTGAAGTTGATTCATCATTTTGATAGTGGTTCTGCTTCCAACAGGTAGGTTTTGGCTCCAGTGATCTGAACTGGCACTAATTCTCCTGGTTCGGCGTCACAGTTGGCAATTACAACCGAGTGGCAGCCTCGACTCCTTCCGTTGAGTCGACTTGGATCCTTCAAATAGGGACCTTCGACCAAAACCTCCTGCAAACTACCGATCAAAGCCTTAGTTTTTGCTTTCACAATCGGCTCCTGCAACTCCAACAGCCGGCGTAATCTCTCGACCTTAACCTTTTCTGGCAATTGTCCCGAATATGCCGCTGCAGGTGTATCTGGCCGTGGAGAATACTTAAATGCGAAGATCTGGTCGTAATGAACGGTTTGGATTGCTTGCAAAGTCTGTTCGAAATCCTCTTCTGTTTCTCCAGGAAAACCAACAATCATGTCGGTTGACAACGTTCCCTGTGGTACGTAACGGCGATACAAAGCGACTTTTTCCAGATATTTTTCCAAGGTATACCAGCGGCGCATTCGACGCAGTACACGATCTGAACCTGACTGCAGAGGTAGGTGGAGTTGTTCACATAGACTTGGTAACTCAGCAAATCCTTCCGCAAGTTCTTCTCGAAAATCTTTGGGATGTGGTGATGTAAATCTTATGCGTTGCAACTTTTCAATCTTGTCCATTCGCCTTAGCAATTCGACAAAATCGACACCATCTGCCTTGTACGAATTGACGTTCTGCCCAAGCAAACAAATTTCACGAACTCCCTGAGCAACTAGATTTCTAGCTTCCTGCAAAATATTTTCTGGTTCCCGACTCACCTCTAAACCCCGCGTCACAGGGACAATACAAAAAGAGCAAAAATTATTACACCCTTTCGTGATTGCAAGATGAGCCTTTAGGTTAGCTCCTTTTGATAAAGAAACTTCCTCTGGGATAAAATTTCTAACTTTTTGACGAGGAGCTACACGATTTGTCCTTGCGATACGCTCTCCCTGATCAACTTCTGCTAAGAGTTCAGGGAGTTCGAATAGATTATCTGTACCAAAGACCAAATCAACACTACGTTCTCTTGCAAGAATTTGTTGACCTTCCTGTTGGGCAACACACCCACCAACTCCAATTTTCAGCCTAGGATTAGCTTGCTTCAGTTTCCGCAGCCGGCCTAGCAAGCTGTAGACTTTTTGCTCTGCCTTATTTCTAACAGAGCAGGTGTTCAGCAGAATCAAGTCGGCTTCCCCAGCCTCATCTGTGTACTGATAATTTTCCTGATTCAAGATTTCAAGCATTTTGTCGCTATCGTACTCGTTCATCTGACAACCAAAGGTTGCTATGTGCACCTTACGTTTAGGCAAAGTCGATTTCATGAAGTAGTCAAATTAGTTAAGTATTAGGCTAGTTCAACAGGCTGTAACGGACTTAGGTCCATTTCTACGGCACAGATAGAGCATGCTACGTCCTGCAGATCTTGAGGATATTCCACATAATGAGACTTACCATTATTTTGCCAGAGTGTCTCCTCAAGTTGTAAGCCGTGGGCTGTTGAACGGACAAAATCGTACCACTCTGTGCGATACAAGTTCTGCAAGCTTTTCAGCACAAAGTATTGGCCACTTTTATTCCTGAATCCACGATCAGGTTGAGCCATTGCTTTCGACTCCTCAGTACGTTCTAAGATCGCCCTAAAATCGAATTTACCCCATAAGAAATGAACCGAAGGCATGACGGGATCGCGATCAACTTTAAAAACAAAATAGTTTTGACGTCGGAATGTATAAGGATTCAATGCAGCCTCTTTTAATTAAGTACCAGTGGATTCGAATTTGATTAACATTGACCTAATGGATCTCTTTTTTGCAAGAAAAACTTTAGGCTACAAGCTGAACTACAGTGAAAAACTCTTTTCTCTTTTGTGTCATTTATCTTGCAAGAAATCAGGCGTGTAGGAATGATTTTTTTATTAATTTTTCCATAAAAATGCTCTCTTTAAAGAGACAATGACGCTTCGCTCACTGCAATTCCTAATTCTGCTAGTAATCTTTTTGTGGGGTTCTCCAATACCCAGTTCCGGAGAATCCTCAAATCAGATCAGCACAGGCAAAGGGAAACCTTCGCTCCAGGCTATTGCAAATCAAAAATATTACGACATTCCTATCAAGCTCAATAAGCGAGTGCAGCAAATGCTACGCTACTACACTGAGCGCAAGCATTCCATTCTTAATCGTGGACTTGCTCGTTCTGGGCGGTACATGGATATGTTCCGCAGAGAACTACGAGCTTGGGGCCTTCCACAGGACTTGGTGTTCGTTGTTGCAGTGGAAAGTAACTTCAATGAACGCTCTGTCTCAGTCAAGCAGGCAGTCGGGCTCTGGCAGTTCATGTCAACTACGGCACAACAATATCAGCTTAGAGTAGATCCTTGGATTGATCAACGCAGAGATCCGCTCAAAGCGACACGAGCTGCCGCACAGCACTTCAAATACCTTTACGAAATTTTTGGTGATTGGGAACTTGTTCTAGCAGCCTATAACGCTGGTGAAGGAAGGGTTCAGCGTGCGGTGAAACGAGCTAAGCAGCAAAAAAAACCAGCTGATTTCTGGTCGCTATCTTTACCTCGGGAAACGCGGAGCTATGTCCCAGCAATCATGGCTACTGCAATCATCTACAAGAACCTAGATTATTTCGGAATCACCGGTGTTGCACTAGAACCTCCGATGGAACAGTCGCAGTTCCAAGTACCTGTCGACTTCTCCTTCCAAGAAGTCGCTCAGCGTGCAGGAATGCCGCTAGACGAATTACTTACCTACAATATGGCATATCTCCGAGAGATGCCGCCCATTGATCAGAAACATTACACTATCTACCTTCCACAGAAATATCAGCCTGCACTGTGGCAATCTCTTCGCCAGTATGGTGAGCCTTCTTCACACTGGCTTCAGCACTATAATAGCATGCTGCAAGACACTCCGGAGAATCTAAAAACTCTTGAGCGCCACGGTGATTTGAAATATGTACGTGTACAGCGAGGTGAGAATTTATCGACAATTTCGCGCAAATACAACACAACCATCACAAGGCTACTACGCTGGAACCGAGTTCCTAAAAATCAGCTTCTGCAGGTTGGACAACGCCTCAAGATGTATGTTGTCAATCGTAAGGTTTTGGAAGACGTTCGAGAAAAAAATCAAAACTTGGAAAAGCGCATCCACGGGACACAGTTTGTTATTCGGGTTCCCAAAGGAGCAACACTATCCGAACTGGCAGAACGATACCACACAAACATTAAAGAGTTAATGACAATCAATCGCTTACGCTCACCGATGGATCTGCAAGCTGGTCAGTCACTAAAAATTTATGCTCGCCCAAAAACAATTCAAGTTCCCAAAGGAGCAACACTATCCAACTTAGCACAACGCTATGATGTTTCTGTTAAGGAGTTGATGGCTTGGAATAATCTTGCTGCTCCTAATGCTCTGCAAGCGAACCAAACTTTAATCATTGCTCCACCACCTGCACCAATCCCTCAACAACTTGTTCAGGAAAAACAGGTAAGAATCAGGGTTCCCAAGGGAGCAACCCTCTCTGAACTGGCAGAACGCTATAATGTAACCGTCAGCAAGTTGATGGAATGGAACAATCTGAAAAGATCTGATTCACTACTTGCAGGACAACAACTCACCGTATTTAGAGAAATCACACAAAACAATAAAGCAACCCACCGAATTATCCAGGTGCGCATGGGTGATACTCTCTGGGATATTGCTAGAGAACACCAGACTTCTGTTGAGCAACTCTTAGTTCTCAATGATCTTGAAGGAAACGAACCATTACGACTTAACCAAAAAATAAAGGTACCTGTCCGACCAGGTATTTGAACATACACATAGTCCTTCTTTTTCTCGTCTCATTCGAAATCCCCGATGAAAATCAGCTATCAGGACAAGAAAAATCTACTGATTGAGGCTCTATCTTACATTCAGCGCTTCCGTAACCAGATCATCGTCATCAAATACGGAGGAGCCGCAATGATCGAGGAAGCTCTGAAAACCAGCTTTGCTCAGGACATTGTACTGTTGCAGTCCTTGGGAATGCGGCCGGTCGTTGTGCATGGTGGTGGTCCAGAAGTATCGAAGGTAACCCAGAGCCTAGGCCAGAAAGTATCATTCGTTGACGGGTTGAGAGTAACTTCCGCAGAAAATTTGAAGGTCGCTGAAATGGTGCTCTCAGGAAACCTCAATAAAGAGATTATTACTCATTTACAGACTTTTGGAGGAAAGGCCGTTGGCCTTAGTGGGAAGGATGGAAATCTGATTCAGGCCGACAAGAAAAAACTCGCCAGTGGCATCGACCTTGGCTATGTAGGAACTATCAGACAAATCAATCCTGAACTGCTGCATCTACTGATTCGGGAGCAGTTCATTCCCGTTATCTCGCCAATAGGGATGGGGAGCAGCGGTGAGACCTACAACATCAATGCAGATACTGTCGCAGCCGCAATTGCAGTTGCGTTAGAAGCACGCAAGGTGATTTTCATGACTGATGTTGATGGGGTGCTATCAGATAGAAAAGAGTTAATTTCTTATTTAAACACGGCCACTGCAGAAGACTTGATAGCAAACAAGGTGATTTCAGGAGGTATGGTCCCTAAAATTCAGGCAGCGCTGGATTGCGTTAAAGCTAACGTTCGTTCAGCTCACATCATTAACGGAACAGACCCGCATTCTGTAATTGCTGAGCTATTTACTGATCAAGGAATTGGAACGCAGATTGTGAAGGGCTGAAGGAGGGGCTTAAATTTCGTCAGTTTCAGAATTGGAAGCATCTGCTGTTTTTGGAGTAACAGCTAGATTTTCATAAGGTTCCCAATTTTCGCTGATAATTCGAAAATCTTGTACGTCCTCTTGGAACTTTAAATACAACGTTTTCCAACCTAAATCACTAAAATCTGAAGAGCTATATTTTTGTAGAAAATGAACGAAGTAGGTACCTTTGCTATATAGAAAGGTTAGATTCGAAGCTTGTATTTCCCGGCTTTTATTCCTCAGATTAATTCTCTTCTTGTAATGCAGCCATCTTTTCTGATCGAAATTCTCGTTTGCAAAATTATCTGAATAGTAATTTAGATAGTCCTCCAAATTTGGATTTTCCCAAGCATCTATCCAAGTGAAAACAAAATTTTTCAGCATCTCTACTTCTGCAAGATGCTCATGTTCCAGAAGTTTTTCTACTGACTCATCAATCAAGATAACAGTGGTTGGCAGCTGTATGTACTGGGCAATCTCCAGAAAGTTTTCATTACTGACTGAAATACACCCCTCTGTTGGAATGGGTCTACTCCCCTCTGTTCCATGTAACCAAATCCCATAACCAGTCTTACTGTGAAAGAGACGGTCCATCAAGTTCGGATAGTTTAGGGGAAACGCTCCTGCACCATAGGGCTTCGCTTCCCTAGCGCCATACATTCCTATCAAATCTTTTTCTGACCAAACACCCGTAAACCAGTAAATTCCCGTGGGTGTCTTCAGATCTCCTTCTTCGAACTTGTCACCTGGCACTTTTCCTGTCGTACACGGGTATGCAGCAATCATCTCCCACTTTGGATGGCCCCGATAGACTTCGATTTGACAGTCTTTTTTATCAACAAGTAGAAATGTAAGGTCTGGATTTTCGGACAGGAGTAGATTGCGGGGATGAGCAAAGGCTAAATTTGTTATCGAAATAAAGAACAAAAGCGCAGAGATTGCCCAAAAATGGCGAAAAGACAACATGTACTCGTCCTGACGGAATGGAGCTTAACTTTGATCAACCGCATCGTGTTTTTGCTGCAGCTTCCGTACCCAGTAGAATCCACCAATTAGCATTACTACTGGTAATAACGTCAAGAAAGCTGTCGTCAGGTAAAATGCGGCTCTCGTATTCTCTGAAGAAGAGAAACAAACCGCACAGGCTAGTACATCGAAATTTGGGAATAGACTGGCCAGGCCAGTAGTTATAATAGCAGGAACGGCTTTCACAACCCTCAAAGCAAGTAGACAAGTGTATATAAAACTGGCCAAACTCCAACCACAAAATACCAGAAGATTTGGGCCGCACGGAGGTTATCAATTGTTAGTTGCTGGGAAGTGGAATTGAGCCTTCTCAAACAAGCAAGCAAAGCGAGCAGTCCCCCAATCACATGGAGCCCGTGAGCTCCGATAATTAGATAGAAGACGCCTCCGTAAGTACTGGAAGTAATAGTCAGCCCAAAACTAATCAATTGGACCCACTCGTATCCCTGCACACTGACAAAGACTGCTCCCAGAGCAATCGTTAGAGCAAGCAACTGCTTAGAGCGTGAAGCCTGTGAGGAGAATACCTTGGCAGATCGATGCAGGCAGAAAGCACTCGCTAAAAGAGCCAAAGAGTTTAGTGCTGTTGCAAACACTGGAAGCCGAGGCTGACCCCACGGAGGCCACTCTTCAGAACCAGAGCGAATAATCATATAGGCACTGATCAGTGCTGCAAAAAACATCACCTCTGTCATGATCAGAATTACAGTCGCAAAAATGCTGCTTGAAACCAGTTGTCTGCGTTCAGCATTCGAATTTGCTGGAATTTCAGGGGCTACGAGTAAGATCATGAGTTACCGAAGTTGACCATCGACATATCTTTGTTGTTCAGCACAGGTATTGTTAGAGATGCAGTCTTGCCAGTTCTGACCATCAGTCTTCATCACATCACCGGCGACTCCAAAAAAGAATACTCCGAGTAAAACAGCAGAGATTAGCAGTAGGAACCAGACGTATTTTTTCTCGAAGTTCAGGTGCATGAAGTAAGCTGCAACGTAATAGGTCTTTACGAGCGCAATTCCAAAAGCAGTCAACAGTGTCAGCCAAGGAATACCTAGTTCTGGACCGACGATACTGACCACTAAAAGTACTAAGAGAAGGGCCCAAATCTTCACATAATTTGGGTGTGTGTGCGCGCCAGCCATATTTACTTTGCTATGTAGAGGAGTGGGAAAAGGAAAATCCAGACGATATCGACAAAGTGCCAATACAGCCCGATCAGTTCAACCCTGTGGAGGTTATGACCTTTCTTTAAATCGAAGGAAATCAAGGCCATGATGACCATTCCTCCAATGACATGGAGGGCGTGCATTCCTGTTGCTGTATAGTAGAAAGACCAGTAGGTATTGGTTAATGGTGTCTTCAGAAGTTCTGGATCGTCGGTAAGGAGTTTTGAAGAGTATTCGTAGTACTTGACTAGTAAGAAGACAAGGCCTCCACCAATTGTATACCATATAAATTTAAAGGCTCTATTGACATCTTTCTTTTCAGCTGCATCGTGAGCCAGTACGATGAACAGGCTGGAAGTCAGTAGAACGAACGTATTGAAAGCGCCTGCCGGAACCTTTGTGAAGACAGCTTCTCCGCTCCACCAAGGGTTGTTAAGGCGATACAGGATATAGCAAGCAATCAAACCCCCGAAAATAAAGATCTCTGATGCTAGTAGCCACCATACAGCGAGTCGCCCGGTTGGTATTCCGGTTGCTGAGCGGTTGGTTGCTATAGGTCCTTGCGTAGACATAGTGGTCCTTCAGAGAGTCATTCGGGGAAGAAAGTACATTTTCCTATTCATTATTTAGTTGCGGTCAGGCATATTTTGAGGCCAATAATCTTCCTTATTGCCGGGTACACTGTACTCATAGGGCCCACGATACACGGTTGGTAGCTCGGCAAAGTTCCCGTGGGGGGGAGGTGATGGAACTGTCCACTCTAGTGTGTTAGATTTCCAAGGATTTGCTGGAGCCTTCTCTCCTTTAAACATGCTGACGAAGAAATTGTATGCAAAAACAAATTGGAACAACAGCATTGTCACCATGGAGACCGTTGCAAAGACGCGAATTCCTTGTAGATCAGCTGTCGCCAGATCTGGAAAGTGCTGAAAATTATAAATTCGTCGGTGCTGTCCAGCCATTCCAACCAGGAAGAGAGGCAAGAATATACCATTGAATGGAATGATTGTACCCCAGAAATGGATCTTACCTAACGTTTCATCCATCATTTTGCCGAACATCTTGGGATACCAATAGTATATCGCAGCAAACATACCGATGATCGCAATGGGGAAAAAGGTATAATGGAAGTGGGCGATTACGAAGTAGCTGTCATGGAAATAGATGTCCAAGGCACTAGAGCCAAGGTAGATTCCTGTGACACCGCCCAATAGAAAGGTGATCAAGAAGCCTAAGGCCCAGAGCATCGGAGTTCGGAATTCAATTGACCCTCCATAGAGCGTAGCTATGTAACTGAATAAAATTTCGGCGATAGGAATTGAAATCAGAAGGGTTGTAACAAGGAATATGTTTGCCATACGAGGGTCGATCCCAGCAATAAACTGGTGGTGAGCCCAAACCACAAATGCCAATCCGCCTGTCGCAAAGGTAGTGTAAAGGATCGTCTTGTAGCCGAAAAGTTTCTTGCGAGCAAAAGTTGTCATGATCTCGGCAACGATACCCAAGGCTGGAAGTAAGACCACATACACCTCTGGATGACCAAAGAACCAGAA
>DPLM01000162.1:11821-13561 GCA_003541985.1 Deltaproteobacteria bacterium
CTGGATGACCAAAGAACCAGAACAGGTGCTGCCAAAGTATTGGATCGCCACCCCCAGAAGGAACGAAGAAGGTTGTACCAATTCGCTGATCCATCAGAAGCATGATCGATCCAGCTATCAATGGACCAACTGAAGCCATAAACATGATCGAAGCTAATACGATCATCCAGACCACCATGGGAATGTCAGTCATGCGCATTCCCGGCGCGCGTGCATTCATCGCGGTAGTGACGAAATTAATACCACCAATCAGAAAGGCAACAAATTCAAGGGCAACAGCAATCAACCAAAGCGAAGCTCCCCAATCAGTGAGATTGTATTCAGCCACTGCGGAGAGAGGGGGATAAGAGGTCCAAGCTCCACCAAATCCTCCACCTTGTACAAAGAAGGACATGAACAGGACTATTACGCTCAGCAGAAAGATTTGGTAGGATAAGCGATTCAATCTTGGAAAGACCATGTCGTCGCAGCCTATCATCAGTGGTATAAGGATATTTCCGAAAGCAGCGATGAGTACTGGCATCGCCACCCAGAAAATCATGATTGAACCATGGTTGGTGATCAGCATGTTATATTGTCCCGGTCCGACCGTACCGTAGAGCGGAACTTCCATGCCAGGGAAAGCTAGCTGCATACGGAAAGCATAGGCGAAGTACCCTCCGACAATTGCCATGAACATTCCTGTGAACATGTATTGCAACCCAATGATCTTGTGATCAGTTGAGAAGAAGTACTTCATGATGAAGCTTTCTTCGTGATGGTCATGTTCATGAGCGGCATGACTATCATGGGTGACCGTCGTCTGTCCCATACTTTCTCCTAAAATACTTCTTGGTTAAAAGCTGCTGAGCAGCTTGTCTCTGAAGGATTCGCTATTTGATACCGTACTCACGGTCATCTTCTGAAGGCGTTTCTGGTAATCACTTTCATAAGTACGGTTACGTATCGACTCCATGGCAGCATTGTAAGATTGCTGATCTTTATGCACCACGATTGTCGCGCCCATGATTCCATGACCGTATCCACAAATTTCTGCGCATTGAATGTCGTATATTCCCATCCTATTGGGTTCAAACCAGCCAGTAATCGTACGACCGGGGATCGTATCCTGTCGCAGTCGGAAGGCTGGAACAGAGAAATTATGCAGAACATCGCGAGATTCCAGTTCGAAGTGATAGACCGTGTCTTTCTTAACATGCAGGTCATTGACCGTGGATATATCGTCCTCAGTATCTAGTTTGCCGTCAGGCCCTGAATGAATAAAAAACCAACTCCATTGCTGCCCTACTACTCGAATCTTATCCTCTGCTTGGGGTAAGGTTTGTTTCACATCTACCCAAACCATCACAGTAAAAATAATGATGACCACGTCAAGTGCGATCACAGAGTAGTGCGGATAATGAGTCCATTTTTTTTGAGAGTGCGGATCGCCTGAAATGTAAGCGGCACGAACACCTTCTCTGCGGCGGAAACGCACCATGAAATAAGTCATCACCGCCAATACCATCACGAACCAGAAGCCAACAATGACTGTGATCATATCGAACAGGAAGTCTATGTCACCAGCATACGTTGAAGCACCAGGCACAAAATATTCAATCATTTTAACTCCCTACAGCACATACAAGATAACGGCTATGATGAATAGCGCACACCCCGCGGCAACGAGTTTGAAGGCCTTACTAGCCAACTCGTCGCTATCGAGTTTCTTCATGATATGGTCTTCCATCCTACCTCATA
>DPLM01000127.1 GCA_003541985.1 Deltaproteobacteria bacterium
CCCACAGGGCTCCTGAATACTCAGTTTCTGTTGGTTTCTTTTCTAACTATTGTTCTGATGCCAATCAGTCAACCTCAGCTTTTTGCCCGATTCACTGTGATGCGTGATGAACGAAGTATGATTGAGATGGTGTTGGGCATGAGTGTCTTCGTTTTTTTAATCATTACACCTACCATTGCGATAGGGATGTATGGAGCCATCAACTATCCGGATCTGTCAGCAAGCGAATTCTGGGTTAAAACGCTTGTTAACGATCAACCCGAAATTATTGGTGCCCTAGTTGTCGTTGGCTTGATTGGCGCAGCAATGTCTACAGCCGACTCACAGCTTTTTGCCTTGGAATCGGAGGTTAGCCCCACCATTCGCACATATTCTTTCCGCAAGTTTCCTATCTTGATCTTTGCGATCATGGCATTTGGTCTTGCTATGCTGAGTTCATCTGAGTTGTTATTGCTGGCTACAGCCAGTTTTGCAGGTACATCGCTCTTAGCTCCGATGATTCTTTTAGCAGTCCTTAGTAGAGATGGAGAGCATCCTCCCTTGCTGATTCCCGTCATCTGCGGCGCATCACTTTTGATTTACCTTATATCACTGCTCAGTGGGTTTGTGCCTCAAATGATTTTTGAATACCGTCTTGAGCTTCTACTTTTGTTTTTGAATACCATCATAGTTGGCTTCTTTTATTCTTTTCGTGAGCAAAGCAGGATAGCATGATAAAGTTTCGAGCCAATGTAGCAGCAGTCATCATCAATCAACGTGGTGACAAGATCTTGATGTTCCACAGAGTAGAAGGACGACGTAAGGGCTGGCAATTTCCACAGGGAGGCGTAGATGCAGGGGAAACAGAAGAACAAGCCATTCTGAGGGAACTAAAAGAAGAGATTGGCACTAATGATGTGAGGATTCTCAAAAAGAGTTCCAAGCGAACTCGATATCAGTTTCCTAAATCTATAATGAAGAGAATGCAAAACAGGGGTCGCTGGAGGACGTATTGGGGGCAGGAGCAACGCTGGTTCCTCGTTCAGCTGAATCTTGGAACAGAAGCACTTTCTTTAAATAATAAAGGACACAAGCAGGAGTTTGACCGCTTCAAGTGGATGAGACCTAAGGCTGGTTTACGCAAGGTGGTGGGATTCAAGCGCAAGGCCTATCGAAAAGGATTAAAACTATTAGGTGTGATCTAGCGAAGCCGAAATCGATCAAGAATCTCGTTTGCTAGCCTGATATATCCAGTTGCTCCGATTGAGTTGAGGCTGCGGTTAATTACATCTACGCCAGCAGCGCTTGCGTCCAGTACCTGTGGACATTTTGGGATGATCGTTTGAAAGACACTCTCTCCTAATGTTTGGTAGACCTGACGGCAAACCTTTTGGTGAGCTGGAATTTCGTGGTCGAACATCGTCAAAAGAATTCCTGCAATTCGCAAATTTGGGTCGATGTTAGCCTGTAGGTCTTTGAAAGCAAGCAAAAAGCGTTTGAGAGACTTGATAGCGAGGGCTTCACACTGCATCGGAACAATTACCAAATTCGAAGCGACCATCGCATTGATGCTCAGTGCGTTTGTAGAGGCGGGAACGTCAATAATGATGAATTCAAACTCCCCGCGAGCATGCCGAGCAAGCCACTGGTGCAGGTGATGGTAGTCTGCTGCCACTTTCATCAGTTCGTTTTCGTGCGTCAGCCGATCCACATCGTTTAAGATCAAGTGCATGTTCTCAGTGCTAGTCGGCAAAAGAACATCCGAAAGGGTCGTGTTATCTTGGCAAAAGATTTCAAGAGTTCCCTGGATGACTCTCTGCTTAACTCCCATCGCCGAATAGACCGAGCTTTGGGGATCAAGATCCAACAGTAGAGTGCGGTAGCCACCAAGGGCGAAGGCCGTTGCCAAATGAACAGCTGAAGTGGTTTTACCAACCCCGCCTTTCTGGCTCGCAAAGGAGATGACAGTGGCCATGCAGTAAAATCAGGAGCAGTTAGGACTTCAATAGCGAATCATTACTCACCCATCAATTCAGGTGAATAAGGTACTTGTTGCGGAATTCGTACCAAGCAATCGCCACTCTTTTAATGCTCAATCGTGGGTGACTTCTCGTCCTTTACGCCAGTCGGAAGTTCTGAAGGAGTATCCTACCCCCCGTTCAGTACTGATAAATTTCGGCTCAAAACCTTGGTCAATCTTTTTTCGTAAGCGAGCGATCAAGGTGTCTACTACTCTTGCTTCAGGCTCATAATCATGTCCCCAAACCGTGTTTAAGATCATATCCTTACTCAAGATTCGATTCGGGTTCTTCATGAAATAGAGCAACATCCGATATTCTTTTCGGTTTAGATAGATGGTGTTGGATCCTCTCCGAACTTCCTTGTTCGACAGATTGATAGTCAAATCATGTGCGGTTAGCAGCGAGTACTCATCCTGCTCATTATAAGTTCGTAGAAAAACGATCACTTCTTTACTTTCACCTGGATATCCCTGCAATTCATAGCGTGTTAATTCGAAGTCTTCATTTCGAGTGCTGTAGCTTACTTCCTCATCCGTATTTGATTCACGAACAAGATGGGTCAGTTGTGAGATCTGACGCCGCAAATTTTCTGGTAGTGGCAGTTCTCTAAGAAACTTGCCCTTGGTGCCCGGTGGTCCCAACAAGCATTCAGGATCGTTTTTGTAATCAAGTAGGATATTGTCTTGATCATAGCGCATGATCAGATGGGGAAATGCCTCTACCAAAATTCGATTCATACGTTCCTGCTGACGGAGCTGCATTTCAATCCTTCGGCGTTCTTGAATCTCTTCTAAAAGGGATCGCTCGTAGTTTCTTGCATGCAGGACAGAACGTAAGCGCACCTGCATTTCAACGAGGTTAACCGGTTTGTTCAGAAACTCTTTGGCTCCCTTCTGGAAACACTGTAGGAAAACTGTACGATCTTCATCCGCTGTAATTACTACCACGGGCAAATTTAGCAAGCGAACTTCTTGCATCAAATCAAGTGCGGAGTGGGGAGAGTCCAAGTAGAAATCAACCAGCAGCATATCGTAGGTGTGTCGCTGTATAAATGTAATCGCCTCAGCATAACTAGCTGCAGAGTCCACTTGGTAGCATTCGCTATCAATTTGAAGCAACATTTGCTCAACGATCAGGCGCTGTTCCTCAGAGTCCTCAACAAGCAATAGACGATACGAAGCTTGAGATTCCATAGCACTCACCAAAATTAGTTACAGTTTTTGTCAGAAAGATAATTCCAGAGGAACGACACCCTAAACTAACGCCATTACAATAAAATTCAACTCGTCAGCAAAAAAGTAAACTTTTAGACAGGTAAAAAGTAGTGTTAAAACTTCAAAAATGTTAGAAAATCTTTGGCATCAGGGATGATACCTGCATGACGTCGAATTTCCTGATCATTAGCATTCAGAACAACGTAAAAAGGAAGAGCCAGGGTGTTAAAGCGCTCCATTTGCAGCTCCTGGTTAGCCTCTTGGAAAGCCCCCCCATCTGTGTAGAGTTGGGCAAGTACAAACTCTTTTTGAAACACCTTCAACACTTCTTGTTTGGCAAAAACACTTTTTTCCATCCAGCGACAATTAACGCAGGTATACCCGGTAAAATCTAAAAATAGAAGCTTTTGGGTTTTCTGAGCAACAGCAAGGGCTTCAGGAAAATTGTCATACCAGACCAAACCAGCCTCTGCTGAAAGTTTTTCAAAATCGCCAGTCCCTTGAATTGGTGGTGGTAGATAGCTCTCAACCAGCGGATTTAATTCCTTCCCAAACACACCTGATCCGAAGTAGATCCCGAAAATTAAAAAAATGGTCCCAAAACTGAGGTGACCTAATCCTCTGCGGCTAATTCGGATTCTTTTGATGGGCAATCTTCCCATTAGAAATGCTGCGATGACAACCATCAGGATCGCCCAAGCCCCTAGAACTACCTCACGATCCAGCACACCCCATTGCCAAATCAAATCGGCGTTACTGAAAAACTTCCAGGCAATCCCCAACTCCAAAATCCCTAGAACAGTCTTGAGGTGTTCCATCCATTTACCCGAAAGACTTCGGGAACGGCGAATCAGGGTTGGGAAGAGGCCCAGGAGAATGAATGGTAGTGCAAATACTGTTGAGAACACCAACATCCCAATGATTGGCAGAAACCACTCTCCCTTAGCAGCTGCCAATAATAAAGAACCCACGAACTGAATTGTGCAGGTGAAGGCAGTGAAGGTAAATGCTACCCCAATTAAGAAGATGCCCACCAGACCTGTGGTCTTTCTAGAAAAAGAGTCCAGCCGGTTGATTAACGCAGGTGGCAGACTAAAATCCAAGAAACCGATCAAGCTCACCGCAAACAGCACAAAGAGTAAGCCAATAGCCAAGTTAAACCATGGATTGGAAGCCAATTGAACAATACCTGTAGCTCCAAACAGCAGGGACATTCCCATGCCCAAGGTCGTGTAGGTTCCTACTAACCCGAGGGCAAAGGTAGCAACAAGGCAAAGAGACGCACCACGAGATTGTTGAGCTTGAACTGTAAAAAAAGAAACGGTGATTGGAATCATTGGTAGGACGCAGGGAGTCAATAAGGCGAAAAAACCTGCCAACGCTGCTAAACCCAGAAAACCAAGTAGGCTAGTTGCTTCCTCTACATTACCAGCCCTGCTCATATCTGGATTAATGCTGAAATTAGGTACAGAGTATTCTGAGCGCATGCTGCCCGATGTGATTTCGGCAGGAATAGAGAATTTCACTTCATCAGGTGGCAAACAAACTTTGTCACTACATGCCTGAAATGTGATACGGCCAACGCCATTGCTATTTCTATTGTCAGGGCTGGGCACTCTGAAATTTTGGTAAAAACTGCTCTCACCCTTGTGATAACTTAGTACCATTCCCAATACAGGATCATGTTCTGAAATTGGATTGGTTTCGTAAAATGGCCCTAAGGCCTCCCAATTTCCAGCGTCCCATTCCAATGTTGAGGCAATTGGAGCAAATTCTTCCTTGGATGGAACTACCGAGTAAATTTTCCAACCTTTCTTAATCTGAGCAGTCACCACGATCCGAACATATTCCCCTGATCGAGGATCGCTCGGTTCTAGCGCACTCTGAACTCTTACGATAATTTCTGGAATTTCAGGATCATCGAATTGAGCCGTAGCCAAAAGTGGCCAGAAAAAAAGTAGCAACAGGAGTAGATTTCGCATTTTTCAGTTCATGTTTGATAGGAGATGGGCTCGACTGTCTCGAAGACTTTGGTCCAGATAGTCAGCATAGAAATTAACTTTTAGGAACCCTGCGATTGATAAGGAAACTTATTCGCCATCTGGCCTAAAAAAATCGAGGTGGGCGTTAAATCTACTTGGTAGTGTTGAACCAAATCCCGATTACTGATTATTTTTCCATCAAAATTGGTTAGTTTTGTCTCTGGCTCGTCATGTCGCACACGAAAGAATTGAGAAATCGGCTAATAGTCCCCGCTGCGCAAAACTGGACCCATCACCTCGCGATCCAATGTCTGACAATACATACAATATTCCGCTGAAATATTTGCAAAACTAGAGTCACTTCCACCTTCACTACCACAGATAGTTACAAAAATTCCCAAGGAAAAAAGAAGTTGATTTTCAATTTTAGATTTTTCATCTGTTTTACCAATTTTGGAATTCTTACTAGATTATCTGTCTCCACCAAAAGCTATTTTGATTTTTTAAAAATACAAATGCAGTAAATTAGACTAATTAATAATTTTCTGGGTTAAAATAATTGTTGAAGAACTTTTGAAATCAGTGAGTTTTCTAAATCATTCTTTTTTAATTAGTCAAAGGTTTTATCGATCACTACAAAAGAGTTATAAATGCCCTCAGCCCTTCCTGTAATATACCATCCAGACTACGATATCCCTGAATGGAATGAGGAACATCGCTTTCCAATGTCCAAGTTTCGACGTTTATACAAGATCATCTCTGAAGAAAAGAACCTTAGTCCAGTGGAATTCCATCAGCCTGAGGTTGCATCCACAGATCATCTGCAAGCAGTGCATACATTGGATTACATCCAGCAATTTATGGAAAATCGTCTAAATAAATCTGCTGCCCGGCGAATCGGACTACCTTGGACAGAGGGATTAGCTCGTCGGACCATCACAGCCGTAGGAGGAACGATCTTGACGTTACAGCTAGCTCTCAAACATGGCTTAGCCTGCAATCTTGCGGGCGGAACGCACCATGCCTTTCCAGATTTTGGTTCAGGCTTTTGCATTTTTAACGATGCCTCTGTAGCAGCAAGGATGATACTCCAAGAAGGCTTAGTTCAGCAAATCCTCATCGTTGACCTAGATGTTCACCAAGGAGACGGTACAGCCTTCATTCATCAGGATGAAGTTGCAGTGTTTACTTTCTCGATGCATTGCCAGTCTAATTTTCCATTCCGCAAACAATACAGTGATCTTGACGTGCCACTTCCTGAGAATCTAGATGATGACAGCTACCTGCGAATTTTAAGAGCAAACTTGCCAGAATTGTTAGATCGTACCGAGCCTGATTTGGTGATTTATAATGCCGGAGTAGATCCTTTCAAGGATGATCCACTAGGGAAGTTAAACCTGACATGGGAGGGGCTCCAGGCACGCGATCAGTATGTAATGGAGTGTTGCCTAAATGTGGGAGCACCTGTCGGGTGCGTCATCGGAGGTGGCTACAGCAAGGATCATGATGAACTAGCTTGGCGTCACTCCCTTGTACATCGATCTGCAGCCAAAATCTACCAGGAACGTTTTGCAATTACTCCGTTCCAAAATTCTCTTGCCGTTGCTTAGCTAACCACTCTCCCAAGAAGAGTTGATCGGGTTCCGTTAACCGATATCCGGGTTCCAACAATAAATTCTGGATCAGGGGGGTCACACTTAGTGCCAACTCATCAGCCCAGTTGGAGGAGGGGACCATTTTGGCGACATAATGGAGATTGCCCACTCCAAGCTGTCGATGGAAGTTAAATCGGTGAACCTCGTATCCCTGTTCAACAAAGTTCAGATTAAACTGCGAGGCACGCCAGTCAAAATCCATCTCGAAGCTACCGTCTTTTTTCAAGGAACGGAGTAATCTTGCGCGGGGGATGAAGTTTCCTGCCTCACTGGCCTCGTTTGCAGCAAAGTTTCCATAAAACTCCTTGACGATGATGAAACCGTTTCCAACAGGTTCTCTAGACACTACATCCTCCACCTGCCCAGAGACTCTTCTTGTAGTCCATCCAAGGTCAAAGTTCAGAGCTGTAGAATAGCACCCTATCAGGCTTCCAATTACCAAGCACAACGGAGACTGTAGCAGCGTGGTCTTCAATAAAAGAAATTTTCGATTTTTCATGATGACTTTACTGCATGGCAAGCAGCCCAATGCCCTTTGCTAAGGCTGCTCCATTGAGGCACTTTTTGGGAGCAGATAGCCTGGGATTCTGAACAACGATTGACGAATGGACAGCCCTTAATATATGCATCCTCTGCCTCAACGGGGGCAATTGGCAACCCCGTCTCTCTTTTTGCGTAGGATGGCAAACTATCTAACAATAATCTTGTATAGGGGTGTCGGGCCTGATCCAACTGTTGTTTTTGCAATTCCTCCATCAACCTTCCACGATACAATACCAAAATTCGGTCACAGAGTTGGTCAACCACCGCGAGATCATGAGAAATGAAAAGCAGTGTAAGGTTGCGCTCTTTGCGAAGTTGTTTAAGGAGGTTTAGAATTTGAGCCTGAATGGAGACATCAAGCGCAGAGACGGGCTCATCAGCGACCAACATTTCTGGACTAGCAGCAAGGGCACGGGCAATGGCGATTCTTTGTCGCTGTCCACCACTGAATTCATGCGCATACTTATCCAGTGCATTAGCTGGCAATCCAACTTCACCAAGAAGCTTTTTCAGCTTCGAAGTCGTCGCAGATTCTGATTGGTGCAAGTTCCACATTTCTCGGAGAAGAAAACCAATTTTCAGCTTCGGATTTAGCGCGGAAAATGGATCCTGAAAAATCATCTGTACACGACGATAGTACTCGCGCGCTTTGTATTTGTGAATATCCTCACCAGCAAACTGAATTTGACCCTTTGTTTGCTCGTAAATTCGCAACAATAATCGCGCTAATGTCGATTTTCCACAGCCTGATTCACCGACAAGACCTACAATTTCCTGGGGCTGAATTACTAAATTGATATCTTGCAATACAGGGGAGGAATTTACGGTCTGCTTCAGCAGACCGCGTTTATCCGGAAAGGAATGAAAGAGTTGCTGCACCTGCAGCAAAGGACGGTCAGACAAGACAGTGCTTACTCGCGTTTGTCACCAATTTTTTCATCTGGACGCGTCACCTCGGAGATACGGATTCCGTAGCGTTCGTTCACAACCACGACCTCACCACGCGCCATTAATCTCTCGTTGACGACCACATCCATGGGTTCGCCAACAACCTTCATAAATTCGATCACTGAGCCCTTTTTCAGAGCCAGGATATCTCTGATGAGCATGTCGGTTCGTCCAATTTCCACGGACATGATCATCGGCACGTCTTCTATGAATTTGGTAGTGTGCAATACTCCAGAGGTATCACTACTCAATCCCAGACTACTCATAAGGACTCCTCATTATAGTAGTGAGTGTTCCAGGTAACACCCACAGAGATAGTCAGCAGGATATGTACCAAGCAAATTTCGTCACTTGCTGGCGTGCATGCCAAGAAATGACTTCCATGTACTCATGTGGCGATCGACAAAATGTCGTGGTACGTCACGAAAACCATCAACAACAACAACACCGAAAATCCTAACATCTGTGTTCGTTCTCGGGTCGCTGCACTCAGGGGTCCTCCCTTGATTTTCTCCACAAGGAGAAAAAAGATATGGCCCCCATCCAAAGCAGGAATCGGTAGTAAATTAAAAATTCCTAACTGCAAACTGATTACGGCAATCAGGAAGAACAATTCTCCCACTCCACTTCGTACAGCGTCACCAATAAACATGCCAATCCGGATTGGTCCACCTAGATCATCTGTTGATCCTTGGCCGCTCAGCATTTGACCAAGAAAATTGAAGGTTGTTTGGGTCATAAAGATGACACGCTCTGCACCTAAACCGATGGCTTCACTAAGAGCATAGGTTTCTCGCTCTGTACCCACCTGCAAGCCAAGCAAATAGCGACCAACTTCTGGCTCGTATCGAGGAGTTAGTTCCAACAGTTTAGTTTGTCCATTACGGACTAGTTCAACTGTCATGGGAATTGGATCGGCTGGGGATACAGGTTGGCTTTGCTGAACTAACCGAGAAATATCCGACCAGTCTCGTACATCTTCTCCACTCAGGCGCGTGATAAGATCCCCAATTTCTAGTCCAGCTTCCTCAGCAGCAGAACCCGAACTAATGGCTCCTATAATTGCAGGAATGTGAGGCACCCAACCAACTTCGCCGTAGTTCTGCACTTCCCGCATTGTGCTTTGTACTTGAACCTCTCTTCCGCTGCGCAGCACGGTTAAGGCAAAAGAGTCTGCAGGTGTCAGGGTTCCCCATTTGGATTGAAGTTCTCGCCAATTGCGAACCTCTCGACCATTGACAGCAATTACCTCATCTCCCGCTTGCAGACCAACTGAGGCTGCGAAGCTTTCTAACTTAATCTGTTGAACCACAGGTGGCGCCGACAGATATGCTGGAGCATCAACACCCACCAAATACACCAGCGGCATAAAGATAAAAGCAAAGACTAGGTTCATAGCAGGGCCAGCAACAAGGATGTAGAAACGTTGCCAGACTGTCTTCGAAGCGTAGTTTTCAGGATCGTCGGGATCTTCGTCCATGACATTTTGTCCAAACAAGCGGACGTAACCTCCAAGCGGAATCCAACAGATTTGGTAATCCGTGTTGCCCCTACGAAAACCTGTCATCTTGGGGGGGAAGCCAATCGAGAAAGTTTCGACGCGAACATTGACGTGCCGAGCTGCGAGGTAATGTCCGAGCTCATGAATAAAAATCAGAAAACCCAGAACAACAATGAAGGAAAGAACCGTAGTGATCATGAAGTTGTTTCCAGCAATTGGCGGAGTTTAGATCGACCCCAGCGGTCCGCAGCCAGAGCATCATCCACCGAGTTGATGTATTGGAGATAATTTGGACATTCCGGTTTCTGTCGCCAGCGGCCAAGAAGCGACATCAACCTCTGAAGATAACTTGCGATGTGTCTGAAGTGCAACTCCTCATGTAAAAAAGCTTCCACCACTGCCTCATTTCCTCCATTCAAAACTGCTGGCGCGGCCCCACCCTGTCGCAAAGCTGTCAATGCCAGAGCAAAACAAGGGTAACGGACTGGATCAGGATTTTCAAAATGCAAAGAACCAAGTTCGCACAGATTTAGTCTCGGCAGTTTCAAAGGCAGGCGTTCTGGATAACCTAGGCAGTAGGCCAAGGGGATGCGCATATCTGGTTGTCCTAGTTGAGCAATCAAGGAACCATCAACATATTCGACTAGAGAGTGAACAATGCTTTCACGATGAATTACCACTTCAATTTTTTCCAACGGAATTCCGAAGAGCCAGTGAGCTTCAATCACTTCAAGACCCTTGTTCATCATTGTCGCTGAATCAATGGTGATCTTGTTACCCATCTCCCAGTTGGGATGTTGTAGTGCATCTTTTTTGGTAATAGCTGAAAAATCACTCAGAGGCAGATCCCGAAAAGGACCTCCAGAAGCGGTAAGAATCAATGAAACGACATCTTCACGCCGGTGACCAGCTAGTGACTGATAAATCGCATTATGTTCACTATCCATAGGTAATATCAGGCTCCCACTGCGATGGGCAACCTGCATAAATAACTCCCCAGCGAGAACTAAGGACTCTTTATTGCCGAATACTAAATCTTTTCCATATTCCAAAGCTTTGAGGCACGGAGATAATCCCGCACTGCCAACAATACCCGTGACGACTAAATCAACTTCGGGGTGTTGCACCAATTGGCAATTTCCTTGATCTCCTGAAAGAATTTTCAATTCAGATTCAGTGAACAGTTCTCTTAATTGAGTGACTTGGTCCGAGGCCTCAACGACTACCTGCTTCGGTGAAAACTCTTTGATCTGATCAACCAGCTTGTCGATTGAACGCCGACAGCTCAGTGAGTGAATCTTGAAACGATCGGGGAACTGCCTAACGAGGCTGAGAGTACTTCTCCCTATGGAACCCGTAGAACCAAGTAGGGCAATGAATTTCGGATTCATGCGAGAAGCAGTATCCAGTAGTAAAAGAAGGGGGTCGTGAGTAGGAAACTATCCAACCGATCCAGAATACCACCATGGCCAGGCAGTACCTTCCCGGAATCCTTAACGCCGCATAGACGTTTCATTTTCGATTCAACCAGATCCCCGACTTGACCCAAAACTGAAATGAGGAAGGTGAGTAGCAAGGCCATTGGCCATGAAAATTCTAGCCAATTCACCGCAATCACAGAACCAACCAACATACTCCCTACAGTCCCGCAAAAGCTCCCCTCACGGGTTTTCTTGGGGCTGATTCCAGGAGCAAGAGAAGTTTTGCCAAATCTACGTCCACCAAAATAAGCGAGACTGTCAGTGAGCACAATCACAACAAGCAACAGACATAGGTTTAATTCGCCATGTGGAAGATCTTTAATCAGTGTCATATGTGGAAAGCTCCAACCAACCCAAAACAATCCAAATAAAGCCCAACCCAAAGAGTGTAGTTCCTCCAATCGCTGCTTGCTCGAAAAAACCATCTCGTTCAAAATCCAGCCACCTACAACCAAGATCAACATTGCATTGAGGGCCCCTATCCCTCCTAAGAGCGGGCTGATACTCAGCAAAAAAGCCGAATATAGCCAACCTCGCTGATTCAGGAAAACATTCTGTTTGGAGAGCATTGCTCGATATTCCTGCATACCGAGTATGACCACCACCAAAACTAGCAGACCAACCCATTGTGTGGTACCGTAGACCAGCGAGAGTATTGCCACTAACATCATCATCACACCACTGAGCAGTCTCTGAATTAGGTTGGAAGACCACCAAGTAGTTGGGCTTACTTCAGACATGCAACTTCGATTAAAAATAAGAAATGTTAGGCAGAGACAGGCGTGATATCACCCATTCTACGTTGCCTTTGTTGGTAGGCTTCCAAGGCTTTGTGAAAATCTTCTTTTGTAAAATCAGGCCATAGAACTTCAGTGTAATAAAACTCTGCGTAGGCAGCCTGCCAGATAAGAAAATTTGAAAGCCTTTGTTCTCCACTTGTTCGAATGATCAGATCCGGATCGGGTAGACCTGAAGTGTATAAATGCTGATCGATAGTCTCCTCATTAATTTCTCCAACGCGAAGTTCTCCGCCTTCAATTTTGCGGGCCATTTGCTGCATCGCTCTGACTAGTTCTGCTCGTCCACCGTAGTTGAGAGCAAGATTCAGCGTTAGGCCCGTATTGATCTCTGTCAACTTCAAAGCATCTTCGAGCGGTTTGTGAAGAAACTCTGGAAGGCGCGTGGGATCCCCAGAGATCCGCATACTTACGTTATTCTCAAGCATTGTAACGAGTTCTTTCTGCAAATACTCGTATAGCAACTCCATCAGTACATTGATCTCTTGGCGAGGGCGAACCCAATTTTCCGTAGAGAAGGCATAGAGGGTAAGGACCTGCAATCCAAGTTCCGCTGCTGTTTCAACAACTGTCCGAACTGCACGGACTGCATTGCGATGTCCTTGGAATCTAGGAATCAGACGATGCTCAGCCCACCGCCCATTGCCATCCATGATTATGCCAACATGTTGTGGCAGCTTGGTAAGATCTAATTGAGATAGAGATGGAGACGATGGCATCTGAAGTTGTGAGCAAGCTATGGGGAACTTGATCCGAGGGAGATTGTGTTGCAAACGCTAAGTCAGGCCTGCTCCCAACGCAAGATTTTTGTTGATTTGAAAGGAAGCTAAATAAGCCAAAGCGGTCCGAAGCATACTAGTTTCTCCCCCCAACTTCAAACCACATGGAATAGTGACTGAATTCCGCCAAATTCTACTGATTCAACTCCGGCGATTAGGGGATGTGCTGATGACTACCCCTGCAATCCGCCAGCTCCACCAAGCCTTGCCAGATGCTGAAATCACCTTTCTGACTGAAGCTCCGTCTGAACAACTATTACAATACAATCCGCACTTAAGTGAGGTGTGGTTATTACCAAAGAAAATGACTTGGGGAGAGAGTTTCAACTTTTTAAAACAACTACGTCAAATGCGTTTTGACTGTGTGATCGACTTCTTCGGTAATCCCAGAAGTGCTTTCGTTAGCAGACTCAGTGGAGCTACAACGAGGGTTGGCTTTAATTTTCGAGGAAGATCTTGGCATTACACTCATGCTGTTACTCTCCAACATGGATTCGGCTACGCTACTTCTCATAAACTCCAGCTGCTGGAAGCGTTGGGACTGACGGTCGATACAAAAGATCTCTTACCCGAATTTCCAATCGGCGTGGAAGAAAAAGTTTTTGCAATGGGTTTGCTAGAACAGTTAGGGGTGCAGCAAGGTGATAGAGTCGTCTCCATCTCCCCGGTATCTCGCCAACCTTACAAGCGCTGGCCATTGGGAAACTTCGCCCAACTCGCAGATTGGCTGATTGAACAGTATGAAGTAAAAGTCCTATTTGTATACGGACCTGGTGAGCAGGAGTTTGTTGATAAGTTGCGAAGACAGATGCGCTACGAGGCTCTTCCAAATTATGATCCACCAAACCTGGCTCAGACTCGGGCTCTTTTTGAACAGGTGATACTTCACATTGGTAATGATAATGGGCCAAGGCATTTTGCGGTAGCTGCTGACATTCCGACTGTAGCAATCTTTGGAAGACCATTGGCTATGAATTGGACTCCACCCAACCAAAACAAACATTTAAGTTTTGAGTTCAATCCCGGTTGCAAGACTCAGTGTGATTATCCAAATTGCCAGTTGGAGTGTTTGAACACTCCCCTAGTAATCGTACAGGAAGCAATTGCAAAGCAGTTAAAAGCACTTCACAATCCATCTTTATCATTATGAAAATCCTACACTGGTTAAATACTCGAAATTGGGGGGGACTGGAAAAATTTGTAGCTCTCTTCGCCTGCGAGTTGCAGAAGCAAAGTTGTAAAAACACTATATTTTTTAGCCGGCGGAATGGTATTGCGGACTGTAAAGAGCTACTCCAAAACTCCACTGTAGAACTTAAGACTGGGAACCAATTGGATCTTTGGCAAACTTTTAGAGAACAACCCCCTGACGCGATAATTCATTATACTGGCGATACGATGCATACCGCATGGCTAGCGGGTTTACTTAAATGGCCTAAAAAAAACATTAGAATTTTCATGCATGGTTTCGGTCGTAAGCACGACATCTATCATCAATACCTTTATCAAAAATTTAACTGTATTTTCCCAACTAGATTGACTCACAATCAGTCCAAAGAACGGTTACCCATACCTAAGACACGTCGTCATTTCCAGTATTTTGGAGTCCCTTTGGCTAACAAAATCCAAAAAAAGTCTCGGGAGAGTCCACTAACACTAGTCTCGCTGTCAAGAATCGAACCTGCAAAAAGAATTCGTGAACTAGTTGAGGCAGTTGTAATCGCTTTTCTAAAGAACCCAAACCTGCAAGATCGGTTCGTCATCAAGATTTTTGGGAAACCTCATGATCATGACACCAAGGGCCAGGATTATCTGCAGCAACTCAAGCAAATGGTTCCTCACCATCTAACTACAAAGATACTTTTTCCCGGGTTCACCAATGAGCCTCACTTGATTCTCGAACAAGCACACTTTTTGTTTTTCACATCCCAGAATGAGTTTTACGGATTTTCTTTGCTTGAAGCACTAGCAACGGGGACACCAACAATTACTGTTACACAAGGAAGCTTCACAGAATTGAATCGAGAGGATTATGGTCGTTTTATTGATCTCGAAAAACCTGGGTCTGTTCAAATGGTTCTTGAAGAAATCAATGCAATGTCAGCACTTGAATATGAAACACTTCAGGAAAACGCAAGAAACCGGGCAGAGGCCGAATTTGATATATCGAAGACAACAGATCAATTTCGGCAATGGCTAATAACCTGCTAACCCAGAGATGCATATTCTTCCCTAAAGGCTCCGTTAGGAAAGGGCAGAATTTGGAAGGAATCCAGTGCAAGGGAGATGGTTGGATTTTCAAGAAAATGAATAGGAACTTTACCGTACCAGGCAGCCCACCCACTAAAGGTACTTGGTGGACCCAGTATCAAGTCACACTTCGATAAAACCATCAGATCGCCGATTACAGTTCCAGGTCCTGAAAAACAGCGTAGATCTTGCTTCAAGCCTCCTTCCCACGACACATCAGAGCAAATTAGGAAGGTGCATCCCCTTGGATGGTAAAGTTCCCTGATTTCTAGCATTTTCATTAAATATTGGTCCAGAGAATAGAAGAAGCGACCTCCCACGAATTCTTGATAATCAGTCTGCCTCAAGTGGACACCCACAAGAACATCTGTATGTGCTCTCATTTGTGTGACAAACTGTGTCGCTTTTTCCTGACAACCACTTAATGGTGTCAAAAAGCTGCGGATCGTATCTCCGTGCCGTAGGAACCATTCTTCTGGTGAATAGAAATGAAGTCCCTGTGTGAACAAGATATTCCAAGATTCATTAAAAAATTCATTCCAGAGTGAATCAGTTTGAATAAATTTAGAACTTTGAGCTTTCGCCACTCTTATACCAGAACTTTTTGAGATCGCTAAGGGCTTGGCCAATTTATAAGCTGAGCGATTTAACCAATAAATCCACTCTCTAGAAGCCACAGAAGGGGGAATAGCATTTTTATCACTGGGAAATTTTCCCCATCTCTGATCAGTAGTTCCTCGAAAAAGAACTGAATATTCAGCGAATGCTGGATTGAATATTCTCACTTCTTTCTCTAGCGCAAAAGCCAGCCAGTGTGCATAAAGTTGAAGCCGGTTACCAAGTCGACCTGTTTTTTTGCTAATAATGATAGTTTTTTGCAAAAGTTTAGTGCTGGTTGAGTGTTCAGAACAAGAGCATTTCACTAATCCTGACCGTTGGCTGAGATACTGGTATTAGATTTATTACCCAACCAATTTTTCTGATTTTTTTAGCCTGTTGTTGGAGAGAATATGATAACTGTGTAAAGCACCTTGCTGAATCAATGGGATTTGAGCCTTAGTTGCTACAGATACTGAAGGATTCATTGGACAGTGGGCCAAATTGGTAAGAAAGTGGGTTCCTAACCAAAACCGGTAATTGAACCTTAAAATCCAGATTCTCTTGCTGCTCAACTTGGTTGAAAAATACATGAACTTGGCGCGATTCCAAATCTTACTGAAGTGTTTCTGTAATTCTAGGATGATGGGCAGAAATTAATTGGAGGACTTCTGTCAACTTGACTGCAGTTAAAAGATTGATTAGTTGGAACGGTAAATCATGTGGCTGATTGAGCAAATCACGGTCATTGTAAAAGTAATGCAGTAATGGGTTGAAATAGATTGCCTGAGAAATTCTAGTAAATTCATCATATATCGAAATTCTCTAGGTTTTGATCAGCAATCCCGTTCAATAAGCAATGACATAATCTAGGGTCAATGCGCTACAGCCAGCACTGAGATGAAAGAGGATTATCTAAGTAGGAAGTTGATATAATTGTGCTATGAACCATGCAAATACATCACATTCAGACCTGCCACATAGGGAGCCGTTTAATCCCCTAAAAGAAATTGCAAATTTGAATAAAAGGTGTGTATTAGCCGGTTCAAACCGGCCAGAACGATCTTGTAAAAATTCTCCCAAGCCTCGATTGTTATTTTTCAACCCCAATTATTTGTGATGTTGCTCCACCAAAGTTTAAATCAGCAACGATCACTTGATGACCCAATTTTGCAAGGGAGAACCTGAGATTTGCTGTGATTGACATCTTGCCGACACTGCCTTTGCCGCTAGGAATCGGGATAATTAATTTCACAATTCCTGTTCTCTGGAAAAAATTACTGCTTGCTGCAATGATATAGAGCTTACATTCGAGAACCCATCTACCTAACAGGTTACATGAACACAACTCCAGCCAATCAGAAAACCGCCACAATTATTCCGATTGCGGGGGGCAAAGGAGGAGTGGGCAAAAGCCTGATTGCTGCAAACCTAGCTATTGTTCTGGCAAGACTGGGTCATAAGACAATCGGGATTGACTTGGACCTTGGTGCAGCTAATCTTCACAGTTGCCTCGGGCTCAGCGGAGGCACTCCCCCTGGGTTAGCACGTTTCTTACGCTCAACGGATCAAGCCCCACTAGAATCATACCTAGCTCGTACTCCGCACCGCAATCTGCATTTACTGGCTGGAGATGAAGGGAACCCCTTCCTGGCACAACTGAACGTGGCTCAGCAGCGAAGGTTGGTGCAACAAATCCGGGCACTCCCTGCAGAATTTGTAATTCTGGATCTAGGAGCAGGCAGTTCATTTAGTACTTTGGATTTCTTTCGAATTTCTCAAAAAGGCTTGCTGGTCACAACTCCAGAAATCACTTCGCTTCAAAACTTAATGAACTTTCTGAAAAATTTGGCTTTCCGCGTGATTGAGCACTCACTACCACAAGATCGTTCAATCCACCGCAAACTACAAACTCTTTACACTTCCCCACTTGAATTTAAAAGTGACCAACCTAGTTTGCTACAAACCTTGCTCAATCCCCTAGATCCTGAGATTACAGAAAAAGTTTTGAGTAGTTGGCAACAATTTAGGCCTCGCTTGGTCTTCAACCGAGGATTGGGACCTGATGATCTCTCAATCATTCCCGATTTAGAAAAACTCCTAAGAGA
>DPLM01000317.1 GCA_003541985.1 Deltaproteobacteria bacterium
ATACTGCTCCTGAAATTTGTTCGGTCTCAAGCATCTTTATCAGATTAGGGGTGTCTACAATGTTGCTTCTGCCGAAATTCAGAAAAATTGCCTCTTTTGGAAGAAGGGCCAAGCGATTTTGATCCAGGAGATTGTTGGTATGAGGGGTAGCAGGTGCAGCACAAATTAATATATCTGCTTGTTTTAGCGCCTGATCAAGGTCACTTTCATTGTAATCGCTTCCAAAAATGTTCAATTTGCACTGAAATGGTGCCAAATATTCGATTAGTTGTTGATTGATCGATCCCCTGCCGATCAAAACCACCTTATTCCCCTTTAGTGTTCTGAGTGATTCGCGAAGATCATCTCCGGCCCATTTCTTTTCAGATTGCAAATGTACAAGATGGTTCAATTGACGATAAAGGGTTAGGATTCCGCACAAAATTGATTCTGCGACAGGGACTTTAAAGAAGCCCTTGAGATTTGTAATCGTCAGATTTTTATCATGAATGAGTTCTTTCAGAGGCAAGTATTCGCCGAATCCGACAGAAATCAATTGAATCCACCTCAATTGAGTAGAGTGATGCAACCACTCAGCTGGAGGGTTACCAAAGCAAATAGAGGCATTAAGAAATTCCAAAGGTGGATCGTCGTCAGGCTCATCTCCCTTTAGAAAAGCCGCATGCTCCACACCCGAAATTTTTCGTAAGCGTTCCTTCTGTGGTTCACTGAGTTTTTGATATGAAAAAACTCTCATGCTGCAATTACTCTTGGTGTACCACACTGAATGAGCATTTCTCGCGCTTCTTCACGGTATTTTTCTCTAATATCTCTGGTGGGTGGGCGGCAGCGGCTTGAAGGAAGCCCTATCAATTCCATGCACAGCTTATCCACGAAGCCATCACCAACGGTGAAATTCTGCTCAATTTTTTTCCAGAATCGATAATAGGGCAAAGCTTCTTTGATCATATCCAACTCGACTTGCTTATAGTCTCCTGCTTCTAGGGTTGCTAGTAACTTGACACCCCACTCAGGCCAATGATTGCAGAGATGAACCTCGAAAGCCTTTGCCCCCAGCATATGACTGATGGGGAATAAGAGGTCATTATCAATGACCGTCAATTTGGATGAGAAGGTCTGCACAACATCCTCGAACTCCATTGCCACTGAACGTTTGGTAGCCCATTTGAGACCAACGACTTGCGGAATTTCTATCAATCGCTCAACCATTCCAAAGGAAACCTCAGCGCTGGTCCAGAAAGTATTATAGATTATAAGTCCAACCTTGGCAGAGCGACTGACAGCCAGGATGTGCTCGTAGAAATCATCCTGTGTGTGATTAAAGTAAAATGGGCAAGAGACCTGAATGAATGATGCTCCAACTTCCTCTGCTGCTTCGGCAAGTGACTTAAGTTCCATTGTGCTAGTTGTCTGAGCCCCCAATGCGACAGGAATGTCTCCGGCAGCATCTTTGACAATTCCAGCAACTTTAACACGCTCATCAAAACTCATAGTTGAAAAATCACCTGCAGCCCCCCCAGCTAGCAGAACTGCATTATGCTTATTGATCCCATTGCTTCTGAGAAAAGCAACATGTTGGCGGATTCCCTCCTCATTAATTGTCAGGTCAGGGTCGTTAAAAAGTGTTGGAATAGTAATGTAAAGTCCTTCAAGGTCTTTTTTCAGTTGGGAATAATCCATAGCTCAATAGTGTTTGGTGTGAAGTTGAATTAACTCTGCTTCGCTCCTACCATGAAGGAGACGAACTTCATAGTGTTTGACTGCCAAATAGCTTCTCAAGAAATGATGATCAAATTTCTTGATGAATTCTTGATCGTGTTCTAGTTGTTGGAGACAATCTTCAAGTGTTTCTGGCAACCGATGGATGTTGGGATGATTGTTTTTTTGAATGCTTGCAGTAGGAACAATAGAGACCTCTGAGAGATTTTTTTCCAAGCCTAAGATGCCAGCTTGAATCATCCCAGCTAGCATAAGGTAGGCATTTGCGCTGGCATCAGCAGTTCGTAACTCGAAGTGAGTTGCCTGATTACCCTCACCCATCTCAGTGAGCCGAATCGCAGCTTTACGGTCAGCTACTGCAAAATTATTGTAGTAAGCGGTCCATCTGGGCGGTCGATACCGCATTGGTGAGATCACACTAGGAGAGGTGAAAGCGAGCAGGCCTCCAAGATGACCAAGCAACCCATTAAGAAAAGCTCCTGAGAGTTCAGATACTTTCCCCTTGGAGTCCAGATTACACGGCTGTCCATTCAATTTTCGTAACGAAAAATGAATGTGTAGACCGCTTCCTACCTTGGCTTGATCAACAATCGGTGAAAACGACAGATGTCGCTTCCGCTTGGTAGCCAGCAGTTGACCGATCGCTTTACTCAGCACCAGTTGATCAGCGGCTTCCATTGGGGAAGTGCGATTTATCGTCAATTCATATTGAGAAGTGCCGTTTTCGGAGTGTATGGACTTCAATCCCACACCTGAGCTGATCAATAATTCTGCGTACTCAGCAAGAAGAGTTTCTTCTTCAATAAAGGATTCGAGAGAGTACGCATTCAAGTAGTTGCGTGAGTTGTCTAATAGATAGAATTCCAGCTCAATACCGATTTCGAGTTCCAATTCATAATTTGATCGAAGATGATCGAGGGCACCCTCAAGAATGCTTCGAGTACAGGAATTCCACGCTGAACCATCTAGGTTGAGAAATTTGCCAAAAAGTAGCCGACTATTGATCAATCCATCCTTGCTTTTGACTGAGTAAGGTTGCTCTAAAGCAGGGACAAAATGTAGATCACCGATTTCAGCGTCTGGTAGAGGGGTGAGAGCACCAAAAAAGGTAATTAATGCGTTGCTGGGAATCCAACCGGTCTTGCAATCATTGATGGTTGTACCAGATGGATGACAGAGAGTTTTTCCTCTTAATATTCCAGAGAAGTCATCTTGGCAAATATGAAGAAAATCTTCAGGAAATGGCATCGCTTAGCCTCTCCTCTGCGAAATGTGCCATGGAATCATTAGGCGTTCTACGAGTGTAACAATCCCGAAGAGACCCAGTCCCAATAGAGTTAAAAGAAATATTCCGGCAAATGCCAAATCTGGCCTCATGTTGCCGGTCACAATTTGTATGTAGAAGCCGAGGCCTTGATCACTGCCAATAAATTCTGCGATGGCTGCCCCGACAGTAGCATTAATTGCAGCATACTTGATGCCCACAAAACATTGGGGTAAAGCTGAGGGAATACGAATCTTTAGAAAAATTTTTATTTGAGAGGCTCCTGTAATTTGAGAAAAGCGATCCAATTCCTGACTCAATGAACCAAAGGCGAGAATCGCATTCAGTACAATTGGGAAAAAACATACCAGAAAGACAATAATCACTTTAGGGAGCAAGCCAAATCCCAGCCAAGAAATGAAGAGAGGCGCAAAAGCAATCTTTGGAACCATCTCTATACTTACAAGAAATGGGTACAAGGTTTTGCGCAAAATACTCGAAAAAGTAATGGCAACTCCAATCGGAATCGCCAGGCAAATCGCAACAACAAATCCTAAAACTGTTTCTAAACCTGTAATATAGGTATACTGCATCAAGCGGGGAAGATCAGCAGCAGAATTTGTAATGATTTCGGAAGGTTTGTTTAGGATGTATTGTGGTACCTCAAACCAATCAATTGACCACTCCCACAGGAGGAAAAAGCATGCAAAGAAAGCAAACATCATCCAGGATTCGGA
>DPLM01000249.1:0-5663 GCA_003541985.1 Deltaproteobacteria bacterium
TGTGACCAAACACCCAAAAATATTACCGATACGATTGGCATTGAAGATCTGATCCACGCGGCAACGGCCGATCACTTCTTCACGAATCTCCGGAGCAAGCATACCTTGTAAGGCAGCGCGGACATCATCGATAGCGTTGTAGATTACATCATAGAGGCGCATGTCGACGCCTTCACGGGCCAGTGTTTCACGAGCTTTTGCCTCTGCCTGAACATTGAAGGCGATAATGATCGCATCCGAGGCAGATGCCAGCACAACGTCCGTTTCTGTGACGTTGCCAAGACCTGTGTGCAGAAAGCGCACAGAGATCTTTTCGCTGCCCAGTTGCGAGAGAGAGTTGCGTAGAGCCTCGACAGAACCTTGAACATCTGCTTTCAGCAGCAGGTTGAGTTCTAGGCTACCAGCCTCTTCCAGTTGACTGAAAATATTTTCTAAATTCGTCTTCTGCTGCTGAGAAATATTGGCTTTCCGTTGATTTTCCAGACGTTGCTGCACCAGTTGTCTGGCAGTGCGTTCGTCGTCCATTACGATGAAGGTTTCCCCGGTGGTCGGCACGTCATCAAACCCGGTAATCTCAACAGGAACAGCAGGAGTCGCTTCTTGAATCGGCTGACCGTGATCATTGAACATCGCTCGGACTCGCCCACAGGTTGTTCCAACTAGGAAGAAATCTCCAATACGTAGTATGCCTCGCTGGATGAGTACAGTTCCCACCGCTCCCTTGCCACGGCTGATCTTAGACTCTATGATTGCTCCACGGGCTGGGCCATCATAAAAGGCCTTCAACTCCAGTATTTCTGCTTGCAGCAGTACCATCTCCAACAAGTTGTCGATACCATCCCCGGTTTTGGCAGAGACTGGAACCATAATCGTGTCCCCACCTAACCCTTCGGAGACGAGGTTGTGTTCCAGCAACTCTTGCTCAATGCGCTGTGGACTGGCGTCTGGCTTATCTACTTTGTTGATAGCGACAATGAGAGGGACCTCAGCCGCCTGTGCGTGATTGATCGCCTCAATTGTTTGTGGCTGCACCCGGTCATCAGCAGCGACTACAAGGATCACGATGTCCGTAGCGTTGGCTCCTCTGGCACGCATGGCCGTGAATGCTTCATGACCTGGAGTATCGAGGAAAGTGATGTTGTGATTATTATGGTGAACGTGGTAGGCACCAATGTGCTGGGTAATGCCTCCAGCTTCACCTTCGGTAACTTTCGCTGAGCGAATCTTATCCAGCAGGGAGGTTTTACCGTGATCAACGTGGCCCATGATGGTAACAATCGGGGCGCGCTCACGCTGGTCGGTGCCATCGGTAGTCTCAAAGACTTGCTCTTCGAGATTAGTGGTCTCCTGTTCTACTTCCACCTCAAATTCAGCAGCAACCAGCGCAGCAGTCTCTCCTGGAATACTCTGATTTATGGAAGCCATGACCCCATTTTCCATGAGGCGCTTAAGGATATCTGTTACTTTGATTCCGATTAGACTAGCGAGGTCTGCAACGGTGATGGCATTGCCAATCTTAATGCTCTTTTTGCGAGGATTAAAAACATGTTTGGTGGTTTCTGCCTGCTCACGAACACGCTGGCCTCTTCGTCGCTCACTCTTGCGTTGCTTTCGTCGAGGTTGGTCGTCATCCTCATTGTAATTGACGACTCCAGGCTCGTTGTTTTCTCGTCGCTGTTTTCGTTGCAGTGCCTCACTCTCGGACTCGTCACGGCGATGATGGCGAGCTTTACTACCCTTTTTCTCAGACTTTCGCTCTCGCTGCTTACGCTCTTCTTCTCTACTAGGAGTGGTAGATCTATTAGCCGGCTCTGAGGGCGGAGGTGATGATGGAGCTACCTCTATGATAGTTTCTGCTTCCAGAGGTAATGGTTTGGGCTCAGACTCTACTACTCTTTCTTTAGTCACTTCTTCTGCAGAAGTGTCTGCTGACTGAACTTCCACTGTAGTTTCCGCAGCAGCTTCTTCAGGCTCAGTCGTTTCTTGCTGGACTTCAACAACGGGTGAGGGCGGTGAGGGTGGTGCCTCTTGCCGATCACCACTGACCCGAATGATATTTTCTTCTTGCGCTTCTTCGGATCGTCGTCTGCGGATGCGTCTTGGGCGTTTGCCTCCAATCAGTGTGTCACTGTCGAATTCAAGAGTTCCCTCTGAATTTGTATCTTCTCGGCGTGTGAAGATGATTTGTGCTGGAGTTTCTTTAGCAGGGCGGCTCGGTGGTGGACTGGCAGGGCCACCGAACTTTTTACGAACAATTGCAATTTGCTCATCAGAGAGCGCATTAAAGTTACTGGAAACAGGTATTCCGAGTTTACGGATTCGCTGTAGCAGTTGCTTGGCTGGCAGATTCATTTCTTTGGCCAGCTCAAACACACGCATATTGGACATAGGATTCTGGACTTCTTGGGGTTTCAGGAGGGTTTTTCCTCAGTAGTTTCTGACGGATCTGCTGTTTGTGCAGATGTGTCGGGTTCGGTTGGTTCAGTAAACACGGCCGCTGCTTTGGGGTCTTCTATCGTAGGATCAGCCGATACAGCCTCTGTTTCAATCTCCTCCCCTAGTAGGTCTTCTGATTCAGTCGTTGCTACATCTTCATTCCTGCGGGCTGCTGCTTCAGCAGCGGGAGTCCCTGCAGCATGCAGACCGCTGGTAATGCCAGTGTAGAGCAGTTCTCGCTCTTCCTTGCCTCGTTCCAATTCGCGAGTTAGTTGTTCTTCGATGCTAGGTGCTTCTTCTTCATCGACAGAGATATTGATCTTGTAGCCAACGAGGCGGGAGGCTAGACGAACATTTTGCCCTTTGCTACCGATGGCCAGGGAAAGCTGATCCTGCTTGACAATCACGTCAATTTCTCCAGTTTCCTCATCAATTGCCAGTTCGTCAATTACTGCGGGTGCTAATGCGTTAGTCGCATAGACAGCCACATCTTCGTTCCAGCGGACGATGTCGATTTTCTCTCCGTATAGTTCGTTGACGATGTTTTGCACCCGGCTACCACGAATACCTACGCAGGAGCCAACAGGATCAACGTCTGGATCTTTGCTATAGACAGAAATCTTGGCACGCTTTCCAGGCTCTCGGGCTGCACTGACAATTTTGACAATACCATCATAAATTTCTGGAACTTCCATTTCGAAGAGCTTGATTAATAGTCCAGGATGAGTCCTAGAAATCGAAAGCTGCGATGGTTTCTGAGGATTATTGTTTACATCCATCAGATAGACCCGAATGTGGTCTCCGTAGCTGAAATTCTCTCCAGGAATTTGCTCTCGGCGAAACAAATAAGCATCGGTCTTGTCCAAAAAGCGTAGCGCAATCCGGCCGTTACTTTCGGAACGCAGTACAGTTCCGGTCAACACTTCGCCAACTCGCTTCTCGAAGGTGCTGACAATCATTTCCCGCTCTGCTTCACGGATGCTGCCGAAGATGATACTGCGTGCTGATCGGGCAATCCGATTGAACTCTCGTTCGTCAATCAGGTACTCCACCTCATCGCCTATTTGCGCTTCTGGATCGATTTCCTGGACTTCATCCAGAGAAACCTCGTTGTCAGCATCATCAACGATATCTACTACTTCCTTATACTGGAAAAGTTCAATCTGGCCCGTACGCTTGTTGAAGCTGCCTTCAATAGATTCGTAGGGAAGCTTCCTTTTGGCAGCCTGGACAATGGATTCGACCACCAGACGAATCATGATATCACGGTCCAAGGCCTTTTCCTTGGAGACTTCAGTGATGACCTCGAGCAAGTTGTCTCGCAACAGCGACCTCACGCAGTGAGAAGTAAAGGAAGTCGGCGCCTAAGGGGTCAACCGAACAGTACAGGGTCAAGGTGTGCTTGACGAATTTCTTGGAGCGGAATCTCAAGTAGCGGTCCTTGCTCCGCCCGCAGCACTATGCCCTGATCAGTGGTAGTATGCAGAGTTCCAGTCCAGCGCTTGTGTCCCTGTTGGCTATTGTGCAGCAAGAGCGTGATGCGCTTTCCCAAGAAACGCTGGTAGTGCGCCAGGGTACGCAAGGGACGGTCCACACCGGGCGTAGAGACTTCTAGTCGATAGGCACCCCGAATAGGATCCTCATTATCTAGGATAGGCTCGATGGCTCTATTGACCAGCACGCAGTCATCCAGATTGATTCCCTCCGGACGATCAATCCAAAGGCAGAGAATTTTTTCTTTGCCTTCGCGTCTCCAGTCTAATTGCAAGATTTCGTAGCCGAGTTGCTCAAGTGGAGGGGTTAACAGTTGCAGCAGCCGATCGGGCAGACGAGCCATGCGCAGATATTAGAAACAAAACATTAAATTGATAAACTAGAATAATTATCACAGTTAATCAGAATTGTCGACGGTTTTTCCATCTAGAACTCAAAGGAGGGTCGGGAGAATCCCCATTTGGCATGGTTAGGCTCGTGGGCGACTTGCTCATAAAGCTCATCCGGTAGCTCTTCAAGAAAGCGGGAACGACCGCTGTGACTGGGGCCGTAGTAGTTGGCGCTAATAGCTGGGGCGGTCAGGATTAGGTGCCGCTGAGCACGGGTGAGAGCGACGTAGAACAATCTTCGTTCTTCCTCCAATTGTTCGCTGCTATTCATACTGCGTTGGTGTGGGAAGAGTCCCTCCGTCAGCCCAATCAGGAATACAACTTCCCACTCAAGGCCCTTGGCCTGATGAATCGTGGTCAGGGTTAGGTGCTCCTGATCTTCCCATTCCATTGATTCTCGGTCACTGACCAGGTTATTGCCAACCAAGGAGAGTTCATTGAGGAAGGAATCCAGATCTGGATAGTTGCTGGCGAATTCCAGCAGGGATTGCAGGTCAGCCTCACGCTGTGGTGCATTCTCGTAGATATTGCGTAGAACTTCACGGTAGAAGTTGAGGTAGACGATCTCGAGCATGCGAGAAACAAAGGTTTCTGGGACTAGCATTTGTCGAAAACACTCTTGTAATTGATTCCAGTCTTCTCTTGCCTTGGCCGGAATCAACTTCTGCAGGGCTTCGTTATTCTGACTCAGGCGGACGGCCTGCTGTTCCTGGAAAACGTTGTAGATCTTGTGGGCCGTGACGTTCCCGATACCACGTATCTGCTTCAGAACCCGCATCCAGGAGATTTCATCCAGAGGATTGAAGAGCACCTTGACAAAAGACAGTAGATCTTTGACGTGAGCCTGCTCAAAGAACTTGATTCCCGAATGAATCTGGAAAGGAATGCCAGCTCTGGTCAGAGCCACTTGCAGGATGGCCGCTTGGGCATGAGTCCGGTAGAGCACGGCCATCTGATCCAGCGGAATCTCCTGGTCTCGGATCTTTAGGATTAACTCTAGCAGAACATCGGCTTCTGCTTGTGGGTCCCAGACCTGATGGATCTGAGGGAGTGTCCCATCCATCAGTTCAGTGAAAAGGTTTTTTTCGAACTGTTCCTCGTTGCAATTGATGCTCTCGTTGGCCACCTGCAGGATTTGTGGAGTACTGCGGTAGTTCTGCTCCAGTCGATACACTACCGCCTGGTAGTATTCCGGAAAATCAAGAATATTCCGGAAGTTGGCGCCGCGCCAACTGTAGATAGATTGTGCATCATCACCCACCACCATCAGGTTGCGATGAGGACGAGACAGGTAGTCAAGAATCTGAGCCTGAACCTGATTGGTGTCCTGATATTCATCAACCA
>DPLM01000249.1:5973-6105 GCA_003541985.1 Deltaproteobacteria bacterium
GGTGTCCTGATATTCATCAACCAGCAGATGCTGAATTTGCTGACAGAGTGGCAATTTGTCGTGATGTTGAAGCAGCAAGTCCAGCCAGTTTTCCAACAGGTCATCAAAATCCATCACCTGATTGCGTCGTTT
>DPLM01000249.1:6442-6624 GCA_003541985.1 Deltaproteobacteria bacterium
TTAGTGCGGTAGCACTTGAGAATCTGAAGCATCGACTCAAGGTGCTGTTCCAGATAGGCATAGGGACTGCGTAGTAGATAGTTTTCCAACCCAAAATCTCGTTCAATGTAAAGTCGTTGCTCAAGTAGTGTAGCCTCGCAGGTCGTATTGAAGGTATTAGAAAAGACATTGCTGAGCACAGA
>DPLM01000366.1 GCA_003541985.1 Deltaproteobacteria bacterium
TAGCGGATTGGTGGGTACTATTCCTAAGCCTACTTCATTCAAAACTAGAACAAATTGATGAGGGCTATCCCAGAGAGCTCCCAGTTCTGAGAAGGTCCGCTCTTCATCATGGCCATGGTGCAGCAGATTGTTCAGCCACATAGTCAGACACTCAATCAACACGATCCGAGGCTCCTTTGGGAGTTTCTGATGTAACCAAAGGCCTTCTTCAATAGTGACAAAACGGGCCACTCGCTGTTGTTGGTGAATAGCAATGCGTTGTTGTAGTTCTGGATCTTCTGTGAATTCAGTCGTTGCCAGGTAGATTGGTTGTTCTTCGGAAGTGAGCGAGAGCGCAAGCTTTTCGGCCAAGCGCGACTTGCCACTTTTAACACCACCAGTAACTAGAATCCGCAAATGCGTTACCTTTATCTGGAGAACAACGAAGATAGGAAGATGAGAGATTGGGACGATAGGTCGGACAGGGGAACAATCAAACGTGGTTGTTCTGCTAATCGGCTAGAAATCGTCAGTCTCTCAGGTTCCTCGCCTGATTCTGAACATGTGCTGGGCAGGTCTCCTGGCTCAGGGCAAGTTCACAACGCCTTCCCGCTTTTGCAGTGGCTGATGGTTGTGAGATACACCCTTTACAGTTGCGAGGACAGCTCCGGGATTTCACCGTATTCCCTATTCTCCGCATATGCGGCACCCAGTACCAAAATGTAGCAGTACAGTATTTGATTAAAAGAGCAATCAGATTTTTTAGAAATTGGTAGTAGCTAGAAGCGATGATCCGCTCCAATTGCATCCGAAAGGTGGGAGTAACCGTCCTTATCCAGATATGCTAGCAGTTCCCTGCAGATTCGATTAGCCAGACCAGGGCCTTGATAAATAAGCCCTGTGTAGACTTGCAGCAGAGTAGCTCCAGCTTTGATTTTGTCGTAAGCACTTTTGCCATCTGTGACTCCACCAACACCAATCAGTGGAGGTTCCCCTTGAAGTTCTCGGTAGAGCTTCGAGAGAATTTGAGTCGACAAGTTTTGTAGGGGGCGTCCACTTAATCCTCCTGTTTGTTGCGCATGAGAAGAACGTAATTGATTGCGTTCAAGAGTCGTGTTGGTGGCGATTACGCCAGCTAGAGGAAATTGATGGACGACATCCAGGAGATCGTGAAGTGCTTCATCACTGAGATCAGGAGCAATTTTAAGTAAGATTGGGAGCTGCCGAGGATGTTGTAAATGTAACTTATGGGCAGTCTGAAACAAGTAGTCTAGTAGTCGTTGGAGAGAGGTTTTCCCCTGCAACTCACGGAGATTTGGGGTATTGGGCGAGCTGATGTTGATTACAACGTAACTGGCAGTGTGCCACACAGCAGTTAGGAGTCGTTGGTAATCCTCGGCAGCTTTTTCGTTAGAAGTATCTCTGTTCTTGCCAAGGTTGATTCCAACAATGCCTCGCTTTGGTCTTTGATGTAGACGCTGGAGCAAGGCATCCTGACCTTGGTTGTTGAAACCCAGACGGTTGATCAGTGCCTCATCTTCCAATAGTCGGAAGACTCGGGGCCGCTCATTTCCAGTCTGGGAACGAGGCGTGATGGTCCCACATTCCACAAAGCCAAAGCCGAAGGAAAGAAGTGAGTTGTATATTTTGGCGTTTTTATCGAGTCCCGCTGCGATACCAACAGGATTAGGAAATTCCAGACCGAAGCACTCTATTTTTAGGCGATGTAGGTCTGGAACTGGGGGGTATAAGAGTTTGCAAAGCCGCGGACTTCCAAACGGCTCTGCCTTCTCAAGCCAATTCAGAGTCAATTCATGGATCTCTTCGGGGTCCTGTCTGAAGAGCAGTGGTCGAATGAGACTTTGATAGACTTTATCAGTTAGCGCATGATAGCCGTTCATTCTTCGTCTTATTCTGAACTGCTAGGAGCCATCCTAACAATTTTTTTTCGGCGAGCGACTCCGGTGTCGATCGCAGCCAGTTGAACAGCTTCAGAGACTGCAGGTACAACGGTCTGATCAAAGACACTTGGTATGATATAGTCAGGAGCCAAGTGATTATCGTCAATACTATGAGCGATTGCTTCGGCTGCTACCATCTTCATCTCTTCATTGATAATTGATGAACGGGAGTCAATCGCACCACGAAAGATGCCAGGGAAACAGAGGACATTGTTGATCTGATTTGGATAGTCACTGCGACCAGTCGCCATCACAGCCACGTAGGGTTGGGCAATTTCCGGCATGATTTCGGGATCAGGATTAGCCATCGCAAAGACAATGGGGTCTGTTGCCATGTTCTGTAGATCCTGTTCGTCCAGCAGATTGGGTTGCGATACTCCCACCAATACGTCTGCTCTACGAATCACTTCTCTCAAAGAACCAGCCTCCCCATCGGGGTTGGTGTAATCAACAATCCACTGTTTGTCAGCATTGAGGTTTGTAAGTCCATTGTGTAAGGCCCCTTTGCTGTAGCAACAAACAATATTGGTGATTCCCATCAGTATCATCATTTTTGTGCAAGCCGTACCAGCTGCTCCTGCACCCGAAACCACCACTTTGAGGCCTTCTACTTTTTTGTCCACTAACTTTAGGGCATTGATCAAGGCTGCTGTTGTGACTACAGCAGTCCCGTGTTGATCATCGTG
>DPLM01000342.1 GCA_003541985.1 Deltaproteobacteria bacterium
ACAATAAGCCTTTACCAGACGGAGGAGATATTGAGCATGACGGTCAAATCAAGATGGAGACTTTGCCTGATGTTTTTGGGATGGCTGCTTACTAGCGTATGCAGTCACTATCTATTTGCTCAATCAATTGAATGGAATCGTTCTCCTGCCTACCTGACACCTGCCCAAGTGCACGATGATCTTGTTGTGGTAAAGCAATTGATCCGAGAGAACTATGTTCACTATGATCGTCTTCAGCAGGCAGGCCGTGACTGGGATCAAATCTTCTCAGAGTTGAGGTCACAGTTGCTGGCAAACCCTCGGCCAATGCTGACCCAACACTTTCAGGAAAAACTCTTGGAAGCTTTGCATTTCACCGAGGATCCTGTCTTCCGGGCAGATCTATATCTACCTCGGCGGCACTATCAGACTCACATTCCGCTGGTTGAACCTCGGTTTACAGACTTGCGTCTAGCTAAAGAAGGAGATCGCTTTCGGGTGCTGCCTGATCAAAAATTTCCTGGATTAGCGAATCTCTGGCTGAATGAATGTAATCATCCTAATGTGCGTTTATTCCCAATCCTACCAGAGCGAATTCGTGAGGAAAGAGTGATGTTGGGGGTCTATGCATCTAGATTTCCTGAACGGCTTGGGTGTGACTTTGTTGATGAGTTGAATCGAAAAGTCACTCGAGAACTTCTATTACAACGCATTGTCAAAGAGTTGGTATCTTCTACACAAACTCTGTTTCAAGCAGATGAAGGCCGCGTGTTTTATGTTCGTTGGCTTCGTGATGGCCGGAAAGAGGAGACGGCTGTAAGAGATTTTTATTTGCTGCCAGAGAGAATGGGTTCAGCCCGAACATTAATACTTGATGTCCGTGACAACGCTCAGGGCAGTTTCCCCTTCATTGAGCGCTGGCTTCGTGATGTCTTGCGAAATAACGTGCAAAGTTCAATCGTACGGGAAAAGCAAACTTCCGCGACAATCAAAGGACTGTTACGTCAAATGGAGTGGCAGGAACGTCAGCTTTCTCAATCAGGGTGGCTGCAAGATGCCTTGGCTCAGCAGCGAGGTGTTTTTGCATCAACGTTACAACGTTTTGAAGAAGAATCGATCAAGGTCAAATGGATGGAGACAAAATTTCTGTTTCAAGGCAAACCGAAATCCCCAAAATGGAACAAGCGGTTGATCGTGATTGCTAATGACCAGTGTGGACCGGGTTGTCAGTTTTTGGTGGGGCTAAGCCGCCAGTTGCCAAATACTACGCTACTCGGAACGAATTCGGGGCCCTATCCAGATGGGAATTTAGTGCCAATGTTTCAGCTGCCAGCATCGGGTATTTTGCTCTCTTTCAGTCATCAGCTTCACTTGGATCATCAGTTAAACGTAGTGCCACCATCTGGGCATGAACCAGACTTCTGGCTATTCCCCACAACAACCCTGAGCAGTGTAATGCGTTTTGCTAACAGTGAACTAGAGCCTTGATTGGTCAAAAATTTGTATGGACTCTTGAATGTTTTTGGTTCCTTTCCATTAGAACGAGCAATGATATGAAAGTAGGCAATACCTCCGCTCCAGCCCAGATTTCAAGTCAGAAAAAAGCTGAGAAAACAGAAGAAAGCAAGTTACCTTTCCCGATTCCACAAGCGGCTCAGCCTGTTCACCAACCAGATACGCGCTACAATGACGTTCGAGGGCCAGAAGATCATAAACAATCAATCACTCTTCGACGCTCATATGTGATGGTAGTGTCTAGTTATGAGAAAGTTGCCCAGAAACAACAGCTTACAGATAAAGCTGCAGAGCAATTTGCGGAGACTCTGCAACTCCGCTTGAACACACTGAATGAGCAGGCTCTGCAGGAAATCCAAAAATTACCAGAATTCAAACGTCTTGAAACAGAAAACATTCGGGAACTTGGTGAAGAATTAGTGGAACGGATGCAGGATGAACAGCAGCAATCAGAAGCATTTGCTCTTCTAAAAAATCCAAAATTTGCTGAGTACATGGAGTCAAAAGATAGTGCTCAACGTAGTTTTGCAGAGCAAATGCAGGACTTTGGTTCTGAAACCTTGATGTTTGGAGCCTTGGAAATGATCAAGGACTTTGGAGGGTTGGCCGGCTTGAGTGATGCGGGTAATAGCAAAAGAAATGTCAGCATCAAGGTCTAAATTTCTTAATAGCAAATAACTATTTCCTATTTTTCTTATCCCCTCATTCATGATTGATTCAATGGAAGGGGAATCCCCCACAGTGCCTCCCTATCAGACTGGCTGGCGTAGAATTAAGAATGCTCTCCGTTTTTCCTTGGACGGGTTACGCGCTTGCTACACCGGTGAAGAAGCATTCCGACAGGAAGTTTGGTTAGCCACATTTCTGATTCCTCTCTCAATATTACTACCGATCAGTGCACTTAGTACGGCTTTATTGATCGCAAGTGTTTTACTGGTGATGATTATTGAAATTCTCAACACTGCTGTTGAGACGGTTGTTGATCGTATTTCGAAAGACCACCATCTTCTTTCAAAAAAAGCGAAGGACATGGGCAGTGCTGCGGTCTTCCTCAGCCTGGTCAATCTCACTATTGTTTGGGCATCTGTACTCTGGACAGAGTGGAATTGAATTTTCTATAAACACAAGCGTTGCACTTTCTTTGGCTTTCTACTAGCTTTTGACGGCTTATGGTCAAACCAAAACCTGTCATGGGCTGGCTAGGCATAAGTTTAAGCCTGCTAATGAGCATCATCCCGATGAGTAGTTGGGCTGACTTTCCCCGCTTGCCAGCCATTGAGCCGGTAGAGATCTTCGTACGAGAATCCCTGAAACCGGCACAGGAGCGCTATTATCGAGATGGTTTCCTCTATTACTTGGGACCTGTAGAAGGCAATCGTGCTCATGGAAAAGGAAGGCTGTTTTGGAAGAACGGCAAGGTCCGCTATGACGGGGACTTCATTGAGGGGCGTCTCGAAGGCGCTGGAAAGTTGTTTGACCACGATGGACGTCTGCTCTACCAGGGAGAGTTTAGAGCGGGTGTTTTTGCACGTGGTTCATACTTCAATGCTGCTGGGGAAGTGATGTATGAAGGTGACTTCCCTCCACCACCCCTGCTCCAAAATTAATGGGGCGGTATCCTTATGCCGTAGGTAATTAGATGGTCAAAGCTGATGTTGTACGTCGAGTCCGTTTAGAAACGGGCATTTCTCAGGGTGAAGCTGAGGATTTAATTAATGAGTTGTTGGAAATTATGCGTCAGACCTTGGAGTCTGGGGACAATCTGATGGTCACCAACTTTGGGCTCTTTGAATTGAAGGACAAGGTTGCCCGACCTGGCAGGGACCCCAAGAGCAAAGTTGAGCACCGTATTGATGCCCGCCGAGTGATTTCTTTCCACCCCGCAAAAACATGGCGGGAGGAATTGAATCAGTAAGTTAATCAACACAAGCACTGCAACTCAAATAGCAAATAACTGCTAAGATTTTTGTGCACTGCACAAAAATTCTTGACAAAGAAGAGTTGAGTCTTCATTGTGGGGATCATCGTAAAAAGCTTGGTCGATTAGGAAGCTAAGCGTCGCTGTCTCCCAACCGGAACTTTCGGTGGAATATGATACTCCCTCCATTCAACTATGCTGACAAGGTTTCCAAAGGAGTTGAAATATTCTTTTCTGTGCAGAGACAGACCCTTAAGACGGCTTTCGAAAATCTTGAAAGATTAAGAATTTTTTGATAAAAAAGTTTTGGTCGAACCCAAATCTACCCCCAAAATGCCACTGATCCCTTTGGGCAGCAAATTCTGACAACTCAACTAGCAGTCAGAAGGTCTGTTAATCAAGCGTTTCAGTCAAAACTACCAAAGGCTAAAAGGCAGTGGGAAACGCTGCAGTACAATTTCAGCAACTACTGTGAGCATGCTCTGAATCAAACTAATTATTCTGTGGTGGTGTCAAAACGGGCTACGGAGCAAAGTCAAAATGCAGAGAGCAGGGCACAGCAGTTGACCCAAAACATTTTAAATAGTCAGCTTGATATCATTCAGGATAACATGATAAAGGGCTGGGCACGACCTACGGTTCTAGTAACTGTGCAGGAAAATAAGGAAGAAGAAGTTTTGACAGAAGTCAAAGCTTCAGTAACGAAAACGGCTATTCCAGAAGTCGTGAGTTTCCTCGACCCCGTTCTAACAAACAATGAATCCAAGCCACTAAAGAAGCAATCAACTGAACAAGCCAGTGAGTTTGTACTGTCACAATCGACTTTAGAAGAAAAGTCAACGATGACCAAAGTCGCTAGCAATCCAAAAGGCGCACAAAGAACTTGCTCAAGCAGGAATTCTCGACGCTCCAAGTAGGCAAAGTAACTTGCCTAAGCCACTTAAACTAAATGCTATTAAGTAACGGAAAGGAATATGAGTGTTTCTCGATCGAAAAATTCAATTACACAAGAAGAAATTGACGCTGCCTTAGCAAATTTCTTGGCAAAAGGAGGATCCATTACCCACCTTCAGGATCCCCGAACAACGGCTTTGTGGAACAACGAATTTGATGATCCGTTCACGTCTGATGATGACAGTTCTATCAATCCAGATCATCTGAGAATTGCGCATTCAGAGTTTTGAACTGGCCCAGGCGCTGTAGCCAACTACGGCGTCTGTCTTCCTCCCTCTGCGCGTGATTAGATTTACCCCATTCCTCCTCGCTGCCTCCAACTTCGCCAACCAACCACTCCTCAACTTCTAATTTCTGACTTAATTTTGGATCACAACTCCATTGAGCCCGGATGTCCCAACTATTACCGAAACAGCTCGCATGAAACTTCCAGCCGAGATACTGTAAACTCCCGATTTCGTTCCGGTAGAGGCATCGAATAAGAAACAATTCATCTGTTTG
>DPLM01000208.1:0-11568 GCA_003541985.1 Deltaproteobacteria bacterium
TGCTTTTAAATTCAGTGAGATTAAGTGGTCCCATTCTGATTCACTTACTTCGCCAAGAGGTGTAGGGAAAAAGTCGGCAGCATTGTTGATTAGCACATCAATTTGGCCAAGTTTTTCTTCAATATGCTGAATCAACAGTTCAATCTTGGATACTTGTCTAAGGTCAGCTTGAAAACAACCATGTTGTTTAATGTCCCCACCCATAAGATCTAAGGTTTTTTTTGCCCCCTCCATAGACTGATGGTAATGTAAAGCTACCTTCATTCCTCGTTGGCCAAGGGAGACTGCGATAGCTTGACCGAGACGCACACCCGCTCCGGTAACTAAAACTGTTCTGTTTTTTAAATCCATTTTGATTTTATGCTTGAAAAAAGAAAACCAATCATTGGTCTTACGATGGGAGACCCTAATGGTATCGGCCCCGAAATCATAGTTAGGGCACTCACCAAACTGAATTCACGTTTGGATTGGCATCCAGTCATTTTTGGGGATGCTTGGGTTATCGAACAGGTTATCAGCAAACTTGATTCAACCCTACAACTTAAAATGTGTAAGAATTTGGCTAAATTACCTGATGGGCCTTGTATTGTGGATTTGAAAGTGCACTCCGGCAGAAACTGGCAGCTTGGCCAAGTCAGTGCCTGGGGTGGAGAGTCATCATTTCATTTTTTGAAAGAGGCAATTGATGCAGCGCTTGCAAACCAGATTGATGCAATTTCCACTGCCCCTTTGAGCAAAACAGCGCTTCATATGGCTGGTCATCATTTTCCAGGACACACTGAAATTCTCTCGAGATTGAGTAACGGGGCCCCACCCATCATGATGCTTACCGTTGAAGGACTGAGAGCAGTCCATATCAGTACCCATGTTTCTCTGCTTAATGCAATTGATCAAATTCAACCAAAGCGAATCCTTGAAGTTGCTCAAGTAACTAACGATGCCCTCATAAGAATGGGTATTAAAAATCCAAGGCTTGCGTTGCCAGGTTTGAATCCTCATGCCGGAGAGGAAGGCCTATTCGGTGATGAGGAAAAAAAATTACTTCTTCCTGCATTAAAATTGATGGAAGACGCTGGCATAAATTGTGTCGGTCCTATTTCGCCAGACACTGTTTTTTTAAGGCATCGCAAGGGTGAATTCGATGCAGTTATTGCGCTTTATCATGATCAATCTCATATTGCTCTCAAACTGCTTGGATTTGAAAAAGGGGTAAATGCAACCCTGGGATTACCATTGATTCGCACATCAGTTGATCATGGGACAGCTTTCGACCGAGCCTCCCAATTTAACGCGGACTCTGGTTCCATGGAAGCTGCAATCGAATTAGCGCTTCGCTTCGTTTCAAACTCTGACAAGCAAAAGAGCGCACCTTTTTTGCACCATTAGCAAATAGCATTATAGTCTATTGAAGATCACCAATCAGAGTTTTAATTTTGGCTGAACTCATTTACGAAATATTGGCGCCAGGGATTTCTTGGCTAGAGGTACCCAAAGCAGACTTACGTATTCTTTGCGGTTGTCCAGCTGATGCGGTCAAGCATCTTACCATCAAGGGGAAAATCAGTGTGGTTACGGAAAACGGGGCCACTTTTGAAACTGGCCCGAATGCCATTTTACTAGCAGATAATTTCCTACAAAATGGTTTGCCGGCAAACATGGCAGAATTCCCAGTTCTGCAAATGTTTTATAAGCAAGGGCAAATCATCCCTAATCATCCCAATAACAAGGGCGAACGCCCTGTACTCATTGGCAATGCCAAAGCAGTTCAGTCTCAGCTTCAATACATCTATTGTGGAAACTACGGCCTGACTACCCCTGAAGAGTTGATCGATTGCGGGGTGAGTCTTGAAGATGCTACCGAAATGATGGCAATGAAGATGCAGTTTGCTTTTGGTAGTATCAAACCACCGGATGCGCTATTGTCAACCTGCATTGTCGAAGATTCTGGATGGCATCGCTTAAAGGATGACTTATTGGTAAGTCGTAAAGGAGTGAATCAGTATCAATTCAAAATGGGGCTGGAATGCATTGACGTAGATCTGAGGCTTCAAAATGCGGAGACTTATCCGGCTCCGTACAAACTTTCAGACCAATGGTTACCAAGAGACCGGTTTGCCGTTTGGCATACTGGGGAGGGAGATGGTTGGGATCGCTTTCGACCATGTATGGCAAGTTTACTAATGATTGAAGGAGAACCTTATCTCATCGATGCTGGTCCGAACTTACACTACACTCTTGAAGTGTTAGGGATTAGCTTAAGTGAAATAGCTGGTATTTTTCATACTCATTCACACGATGATCATTTTGCTGGGTTGACAAATTTAATTCTTTCTGGGCGTAAGATAAGATATTATTCGTCCAAATTGGTCCGTCATTCAACTTTTCAGAAACTGTCGGCACTGATCGGGTTACCCACCCAGGAAATTGAAAAGTATTTTGATTTCAAAGATCTTGAATTGGACGAATGGAGTAGCATTTCAAAATTTGTTCAAGTCAAGCCATGTTTCTCGCCTCATCCAGTAGACACTAATATTTTCTTCTTTAGATACGAAGATGGTGTGAAAACTCAAACATATGCACATCTAGCCGACATCATTTCAAGTGCAGTATTGAGTGGGATGAAAAACCCTGAATCAAAATATCACATCAGTGAAAATTTCTATAAAAAGATATTTGATAACTATCTACAAACTACTGATGTCAAAAAAATCGACGCTGGTGGGGGCATGATTCATGGTGAGGTGAAAGATTTTGCAGATGATAAATCAAGAAAAATTATTTTAGCACATTCTTCCTCACCTTTTTCGCAAGACGAACTTAAAATAATCGAATCTGCGTGTACCGTGAAGTTTGGGTCGTCTGACCTCAGAGTGCCAATGAGTAAGGAAAAATTTTTGAAGGATAAAGCACTGCAGTGGCTTCAAGAACTTTTTCCAACACTGAGCAAAGGGGAACTGAAAAAACTAATGAAGTACCCAACAGCAGAAATTACAAGGGGACAAAAATTACTTTTTCAGGCTCATGAGGTTGAATATATACCACTACTTTTAACAGGGCAGGTTGAGCAAGACGGAATGTTCTACCCAGTAGGGACATTACTTGGGGAGGCGAATGCACTGGCGGATTTACCATTATCACAGAAGATTGTTGCCGTTGGTCCAGTTTGCTATTTACCGATCCCTAAAAATCCATACAAGAACTTGCTGAAAGTGCATAAATTATTGAAGAAGAGAATTTCGTTACTTAATGGCTGTGACTATCTTAGAACATTCCCGATGCTTCAGTATGGACTGTGTAATGACCAACTGCAGTCACTTCTAAAAAAATCTGAACCAATAAGCTTCAAAAAAAATCAGCCAGTTCTCTTTCCGGATAATGCTTTGGGTGTCATTGAATCTGGTGAAGTTCAATTTTTGGCAGGCAACAAAACTCTGAAAGTTACTGATAAATCAGTGCTTGGATTGTCAAACATTTTAGGTAACTCATTTTTTTGGAAAGAAAAAACTACAACAAAATGCCAAGTGTTATGTCTTCCTGCAGAAAATTTGTTTCAGGCACCTGGGGTGCGATGGTTCCTTCAGAGAACTTATCAAGATTATAACTTTCAGTTGAGTTCATGACTGCCCTCACAACCGTCAACTTGCCCCAAAATCTTCCTCGTAGTCTCCCGCCTCAGAGAGCTTTAGAATTGGTTTTTGGCAATTATGCCGTGAATACAAGACGGGCTTATGAGCGAGCTCTAAAAGACTTCCAGAAATGGGCTGATCTGCATTCCACTCAAGACCTAGAACATCTCGATAGTCTCAAAATGCTGGAATACAAGGAGCATCTTAGATTGAGCGGAAAAAAATCAGCAAGCATCAACCAAGCTATGAGCGCTCTGAAAAAGATCTGTCGTGTCCTTGCAGAGTGTGGATATATTCAACAAAATCCATTCAAGTCCTCTCTTATCCGCAACGAGAAAGTCTCCCAACTCAGCAATAAGGGAGCTTTGCGAATTAATCAGCTTCAGCAAATGCTTGATGCAAATGAGAACATAGCCTACGACGAGCGAGTGGAGACTTTGCTCCGTCACAGGAATAAATTGTTGCTAAAATTTCTATATTTCACTGCAGCACGAAGAAGCGAAGCCTCCGTACTAAACTGGGAAAACATACGTCAGGATGGTCGATTCTGGATAGCTATCCTTGAGGAAACGAAGAGTGGTGTCCCACAAAAACTAAAAATCAGAGAAGAGCTTTATCAAGAATTGATAGTCTGGAGAGGTGACCTACAGTTAGCTGGTTTGAGTACACCATGGGTGTTCCCCTCCTTGGGACAGCGCAGCATGGGCAACCAAATGACTGGCAAGGCCATAAATGAAGCTATCCGTCGCCTTGGAAACGCTATCGGTATAAAAATTTCTACACACTATCTCCGGCATACCGCCATTACACTTGCACTTGAACTGGGAGAGCCCCTCCAAAAAGTTCAAGCATATGCTCGGCACGCCTCCGCAAATACGACTGTTCGTTACTTTCACGATCAGCAACTACTCGAAAAAAATCCCACCGATACCCTTCCAGCTCTGTAGAGAGTATCTTGATAAAATCTTAATCAGGATGGGGGTTCAGAAAATTAAAATAAAAAATTAACATTTAAATTTAGTTACTTAATTAATAATCTCGGATTATGAAATTTTGAATTACTTTGAATGCATGCTCTTTGCAGTTGGTCCTTATGAGAAATGAGGATCGCATGGAGTAACTCCCTCAATGGAATTGAATGAATCCTACCTTTAGTCCCTATGCAGAACTTGGTGTCAGACCGGATGTCACTCATCAGGAACTGAAACAAGCTTACCGACAAGCTGTTCTACGTTACCACCCCGATTCAGCTGTTGGAGCAGCTAATTCTCTCAAGTTCAATGCTGTTACGGAGGCCTATAAAGAACTTCGCGCAATTGTTGATCAGTCGCCCCGTGAGAAAGGGTCTGATGACCAGCATTCGAAATTACGAAAGAAAAATCAGTTGTTGGACAAAGAACAACCGATTGACCCACAAACTCTTGAATTGGATACACCAGATCTCCAACAGTTGCTGTGTGAATCCGACAATTCTCATGTTCGACAAGTGGCTGCGATAGCACTCTTTCTAAAGAAAGAGTCAGCACTTACCATAGAACTATTGGCTATAGCTAAACAACCAACCATGCCAAGTATTCGTAAGGCAATTATTTCAGCAATGCATATTGGCCCTCGTAAAAAAGTTGTTCCAATCCTCCTGTCAGTTGCTTGTGAGAGTGATCTGGAAATTGCAGCCATCGCAATTCAACAAATTGAGAAAATTGATGAGTCTTTGCGGGGCAAAATTTTGTTTAAATTACGGATAGCTCATTTGAGCCTCTGGGAGAGAACCAAGAGAATTTTTGACCCTGATCTCCTACTTATCACTCAATACTCACAGTTGGGTGTTCAACTTCGCCAGAAGGGGCTTCTCAGCCAAGAACAATTGCAAATAGCCCTGGTTTTACAAAAGAAATTTCCCCTCTTATTAGGTCAGATTCTGCGGCAGTTAAATTATGTTCAGCCTCATGAATTGCGTTCTGTTCTGAGTAGTACATCTCGTAGCTAAAACCTCTTCAGTCTTCCGTTGACCAGTCAAGACTCACTGGGCTGGATCTTCCAGAAAAATCCTGATAATTTTCAGATTATTTAATTATTTTGTAGAAATTCCACTGGGGGCTACAATTATGGCCGCTTTGCAAATCGCAGAAGTCATTGTCATTGGTGGTGGACATGCAGGATGTGAAGCCGCACTGGCTTCGGCACGGCTTGGTTGCAAGACGATCCTGCTCACCATAGATACTGAAAAGATTGCCCAAATGTCATGTAACCCAGCAATTGGTGGAATTGGGAAAGGGCATTTAGTCAAAGAAATTGACGCACTGGGTGGGGAGATGGGCAAAGTTGCAGACCAGTCAGGAATTCAGTTTCGAGTGTTGAACAGCTCACGAGGTCCAGCGACTCGTGGAACTCGATGTCAGTCAGAAATGTATGAGTACAGAAGTTTGATGCAGATGATCCTGAAAGGAGAGCCTAATCTTTGGATCGTCAAAGCAATGGTAGAGGAACTTGTTATTGAGAATGGTATCCTCCAGGGGGTTCGAACAAACGCTGGAGAATTTTTGGCGAGTTCTGTTGTAATTACCACAGGAACTTTCTTGAATGGCTTGATCCATCGAGGTGAAAACCGGATCCAGGCTGGTAGAATCGATGAACTACCATCGCTGAAATTATCTTTGGCTTTGGCTAATTGTAAACTTGAATTAGGCCGTCTGAAGACAGGTACACCAGCTCGGCTCGATAAAAGAACGATCAATTGGGGAGGTATACCAGAGCAGTTGGGTGATGATCCTATTCGAAAATTTTCGTTTTGGGGGACAGAAACGCCCCTGCCCCAAGTACCTTGCCATATTGTGTATACCAACGAAGCAACTCATAAAATTATAAAGGACACTCTTCATCGCTCTGCTCTTTACGGAGGTGCGATTAAGGGAATCGGACCAAGGTATTGTCCTTCAATTGAAGATAAGATTGTCAAGTTTGCTCAGAAAGACAGACACCAAGTCTTTCTGGAACCAACTGGAATTGGATCTGATAATTTTGAAATCTATCCAAATGGTCTCTCCACAAGCCTACCTGAGGACGTGCAGCAAGCATTCTATCGGACAATTCCTGGGCTTGAAAATGTAGAGATGCTTCAGGCGGGCTATGCGATCGAATATGATTTTGTTCAACCAACAGAACTGAGAGCAACCCTCGAACTAAAAAAAGTACGGGGTCTTTTTTTAGCTGGTCAAATCAACGGGACTACCGGCTATGAGGAGGCAGCGGCACAAGGTCTTTTGGCTGGAGTGAATGCTGCCCTGAAAGTTCAGGGCAGAGAGCCTTTTGTACTACAAAGAGATGAAGCCTACATGGGGGTTCTGGTTGATGATCTGATCACTAAAGGAGTAACTGAACCCTACAGAATGTTTACCTCAAGAGCCGAACATAGGCTCCAATTGCGAGAGGATAATGCGGATCTTCGGCTGTGTGAGAAAGGACACCAACTAGGACTATTAGATGATGAGTGTTATAAGCAATTCCTTAACAAACAGTGTAAAATCTTTGCTCTCAAAAAAACATTAGAGCAGGTGAAAATCACTCCGGTTAAGGAAATTCAGGAGGTACTGAAACAGATGAATCAGGCTGAATTGAAACAGGCGAGTAGTTTGGCGGAACTGATACGTCGCCCGGGTCATTGGATGGAGGTACTCTCTGAGCAATCAGTTATAATGGGAAAGGTTGCTTTGCAGGAATTCCCAGAGGAAGTCCGTGAACAGGTTGAAATACAGATCAAGTACGAAGGTTATTTGCAGCGCCAAGAACAAGAACTTCGACAAATGCGAGAAATGGATCGCATTCAGATCCCTAGTCAACTAGATATGAAAAATATTCCTGGCCTCTCCAGAGAAGTCCAAGAACTTTTAAGCAAGCATCAACCCGCTACCCTTGGTCAGGCAAGTCGCATCAGCGGGGTCACCCCTGCAGCCCTGACGGTTATCCGAGTTTATCTCAAGACATACTTTTCCAAAAACTCATCACTCCAACATGTGAGTTAAGGGCTGCTTGGGATGAGAAGCAGAAAAAAAGTTTCGACGGTACCTACCACACCCTGGCGTGCAAGACTGCATCGCTTGATTTTTGAAGCTGAGACCAAGACCGGAAAAATATTTGATATCATTCTGATGATTCTGATCGCAATCAGCGTGGCTACAGTCATGATGGACAGTATTGCAGCCGTTCGAATCGAGTATGGTGAGGTTCTACATAATCTCGAGTGGTTTTTTACGATTGTTTTTGCAATTGAGTATGTCCTGCGTCTTGTTGCTACACTTCGACCATGGCGCTACGCACTGAGTTTTTTTTGGCCTAGTCGATCTTCTAGCTATACTCCCAAGCTTGATTAGTATCTTATTCCCGGGATTCCAATACCTTTTGGTCATTCGAGTCTTCAGAATCATTCGAATTTTACGTATTTTCGAGTTTCTTGACTACCTACGCGAATGGACAATGTTGTTAAAGGCGCTGCAAGCTAGTCAGGCTCGGATTATGGCTTTTTTATTTTCCATCCTAATTGCCGTAACTTTCCTCGGAGCCTTGATGTACGTTGTAGAAGGAGAGAAAGCTGGCTTTACGGGTATTCCACGCAGTATTTACTGGGCAATTGTGACTCTGTCAACTGTGGGTTACGGTGATATAGCTCCCCAGACAGGATTTGGGCAGTTCGTCGCTGCAATTGTAATGATCTTGAGTTATAGCATGTTGGCTGTGCCTACTGGGATCGTTACGGTACAATTATCGGCTATGCAACGTAGGCAAGAGCAAAAGTTGACAAGGGCTTGCCAGGCTTGTGGTCAGGATGGACATGATATGGATGTTGATTTCTGCAAGTATTGCGGAGAAAGTCTTGAAATAAAGATCATAGAGAACCCTCCAAAGGCCTTGGAACATGAAAAGAATTCCGGCTTTTGCTTGACTGCCAGAGGGCAGATCTGGAAAATAGTTAATAATAAATTCAATCTTCAACCAAACAACGAATAAATGAGAGTTTTCATATGAGATCATTTTCAATCAATTTAATGCTAATAGCCGGGGCCGCCTTGGTTGGCATAGTCTACCTTTCAACGTTCATCGTAGATCGTACTCAATTTGCTGTGGAAATACGTTTGGGTGATCCAGTTACTGTTCACATGGAGCCTGGTCTAAAATTCAAAATGCCTTTCCTTACAAAAGTTTTTTATGTGGATAATCGACTGCTATCAAATGATTCCGATCCAGGATCAGTATTCACTGAAGACAAAAAAGAAATGATTGTGGATGCTTACTCAAAATGGAAAGTTTCAGATCCATTAAAATTTTATGAAACCGTTCGAAGCCTAGCCGGTGCTCAATCAAGATTGGATGATATCATCTATTCTCAAACAAGGGAGATATTAGGTAAACACACCCTTGTAGAAATTGTGTCTGGTAACCGCCGGGATATACGAGAGACAATTACTACTAACTCTCGTAAAGCTGCGGAAAGTTTCGGAATCGAGGTTGCCGATGTGAGAATAAAACGAGCAGATTTACCTGAAGCTAATAGCTTAGCAGTTTACGGAAGAATGGAAGCTGAGCGAAGGAGGCAGGCAAAACTATATCGTTCTGAAGGTGAAGAGCGTTCCTTAGAAATTCGTTCAGCTGCCGACAGAGATAGAGTAAAAATTTTGGCTGAAGCCAATAAAATTGCTGAAGAATTAAAAGGTACTGCTGATGCGTCTGCTACTGAGATCTATGCTAGCGCCTATCAATTAGACTCTGATTTTTTTGAGTTTCAGCGATCTCATGATGCCTATCGTCATTCACTTCGTGAGGACACCACCTTGTTACTCAGTTCTGATCAGCCATTTTTCAGATTCCTAAAAGAAGAAGAACCCCAAACTAGTCGAAAACAAATCGAGTGATTGAGGTTGGTCAGTCACTACGACGGAATCCTACAGCAATTAGAGGACGAGGCTAATTACGAGCTTTCCGCCCGATCCAGAGATCTAAGCAAACTGGAGGGTGTTCGCTTCCTGCTGAACCAGCTCGGCAATCCTGAAAAATCCCCTAAAATTGTTCATATTGCGGGCACAAACGGCAAGGGCTTCACCGCACTCCTTCTTGCAGCTCTCCTGAAACAGGAAGGTTTTAGGACGGGATGCTACACCTCACCTCATCTGGTAGATCTTCGAGAGCGCGTACAAATTGATGGCCAGTGTGTTGAAAAACAACAATTTGTGGATGCATCGGAGAGAATTTTAGAAATTTCCAGATATTCTCAATGCCCTCACATTTCATTCTTTGACTTAATAACGGCAATCGCCTTTAAAGTTTTTGCAACAACCCAATGTGATTGGGTTGTTTTAGAAACTGGATTGGGAGGCAAGGCGGATTCGACAAATGTTGCTCCCAAAAAACTCGCAATTCTTACAAAAATTGGCCTAGATCACCAAAAAATTCTTGGCAACAGCATCCTTGAAATTGCTGCTGAAAAATTGGGTATTGCTCGAAAAGGTTTACCGCTCTTGGTGTCCCAACAAACAAAGATTGTCAGGGAATGGCTTGAGCATCAAACTCGGTTGCAAGAAATACCCACCCATTGGATAGATGAAACTCCTCGCTATCTTGTTGATCACGATGGACACCGCTTAGCAGCACCCAAAGAAGCTAAAATCTCAGATGTCTCCAGAGAATTGGCACTAAAAGCTGTAGAGATTCTGCTACCTACCAAATCGCCAAAACGCAGACAAAAACGAATAGATTTAGCTTTAGAATTTACCCTGATCGGTCGTAAAAGCCGGCATTATGAAGTCAAAGTGCAGAATGAAAGTTCAGAACATATTTTATCGGAACTGATTCTTGATGGGGCACATAATGTTGATGCCATTGATTCATTAATAACTACGCTCTCAGAGTGGCAAATTTCCTGCTATGGGCTCTTGTTAGGAATAGCCAAAGACAAGATGACCATTGAAGCTCGCGATTCTCTTCAAAAACTTGCCCAAAGGGCACAGCAAGTTGGACTTGTTCAATATAGTTCCAAAAGGGCTGCAGGTCCTTCTGAAATGCTTGAATATCTCGATTTCTCTGGTAATTCTGTCAAATTGTTGAGTAGTAGTCTGAATGCTTTGCGGTGGGCTTCTGCAACTGGGACGATTCCTTGGGTTATAACGGGTTCTTTTCATTTCTTGGGCGAGGTGCTGCCCCTTCTCTCTTTGGATTCTTGCAATTAAAAATTGCAAATCGGATAAGCTACTGTGCGAAAATTTTTGACGTTTTTGATCCCTTCTTTAATATTCATTAGTTTGAAAAGCGTCTTTGCTTCAGAACAAATTGTTATTAAGGCTGATCGATTGAATGTTCGAGATGGGGTTTGGGGGAAAAAGCTTGGTAAAGTTTATGAGGGCCAACAGTTTGAGGTCACTCAAGAAAAAGAGGATTGGGCAAAGATTGAATATGAGTTTGGAAAATTTGGGTGGATTTCTTTGGATTATGCCAGGCCAGCTTTGGAGGTCGAAGAAGTAAAAAATGTCTCCTTAAGCCAGTTCTGTGCAAAGGTAGATAAAGAGTTAAAAAAACTGGGCTGGAAAGATATAAGTTGTAACTCTGATGACTGGCAGTCCAACTGGTATTCAGAGAAGGGACAACCTCTGATCTACAAAGTTTTTGGAGAGGAAAGCTCCACACACACAACCTTTTTGGTGTGTTCAGTTCACTCTGACGAAGAAACGACTTATCATTGTTTCCGCTTCATGGAATTGTTGCGATCAAACCCAGAATTGATTCAGCAAAGGCTTGTTTTAATACCCCTGCTCAACCCAGATGGATTTTTTAGTCATCCCAGAACGCGAACGAATGCAAATGGAGTAGATTTAAATCGTAATTTGCCAACAAAAGATTGGGCTACTTTGGCGCATAGGCAGTGGAAGTGGTCCTATCAACAAAATCCACGCTACAATCC
>DPLM01000208.1:11964-17891 GCA_003541985.1 Deltaproteobacteria bacterium
AAATACAAACCTGATAAAATCGTTTCCCTGCATTCTCCATTGGATTTCATAGATTTAGATTATATGGACAAGAGGGAGGGAGATAAAGAATTGTTGGCTGTGAGAAAGCGTGCGTGGTTTCAAGCAAAGAGTTTTGCTGAACAGAGTGGGACACGTTTTCGTGATTATCGAACTTTTCCAGGGAGTTTGGGGAGATTTGGTGATGAATGGAAAATTCCAATCTACACATTGGAATTGCCAGAGAAGCCAGGTAGTAAAGCTTCCAACGAATTCGAACGCTTCAAATCAGCGATGTTAGAACTGTTCAATACCAATCTAAGTACCCAGCCGACAGCACTAAACAACAAACAAGACAAGGACCAGTTATTGTAGGGCTTAGCCGTAAGCTGCTTCTTCCACAAACAATTCAAGCTGTCCCTCAACCAAGTCTGTACGCCGATAGAGTTCGTGAGTTAGTTTACGAATCAATCTAACATCCTCCCCATCGAGTTTCCCATCCCCTGTGACATCCTGGAAAACATGGATGTTGTTCGCTAGGCCAGTGTGGTCATTATCAACTGCCAAAGCAACCGCCCTACCGTTCGGGTCCACGAAAGAGATCATATCAATTTTCCCGTCCCGATTGGCGTCGATCAAATTAGCGTAGACATAGACACCCTGTTTCCCTTTTTCTTCTGCTTCGCTCATTAAAATTCTTTTCTGAGATCAAGTTTGATGAATTCTGGTAAAAACTTTACTTTCTTTGCCTATAACCTAAGTTAGCGCCATTGCCATACTAAGACAGGCGGATTTAATGAGAATGTTACAGGATAGTCACTATGAAAGCATCTGATTTATTCGTCAATGCTCTTGAAGCAGAAGGTGTGGAATATATTTTTGGGATCCCTGGAGAAGAAAACCTAGATCTTCTAGACTCCTTGAGGAACTCGAAAATTCAGTTGATCCTTACGCGGCACGAACAAGCCGCGGGATTCATGGCAGCCACCTACGGCCGCCTGACTGGAAGAGCTGGTGTATGTTTGTCAACGCTTGGTCCCGGTGCAACTAATTTTGTGACTGCAGCCGCGTATGGCCAGTTGGGTGCGCTGCCTATGCTAATGATCACTGGCCAAAAACCAATCAAGTCAAGTAAACAGGGAAAGTTTCAGATCGTCGACGTAGTCGAGATGATGAAGCCTCTGACAAAGTATACTCAGCAGATTGTCGGAGGAGATAATATCCCTTCACGTGTTCACGAGGCTTTCCGCCTTGCGGAAGAAGAACGCCCTGGCGCAACTCACCTTGAACTCCCCGAAGACATCGCCCGTGATGAAACAGATGCAGATCTTCTGCCCACACGACATGTTCGCAGGCCGATTGCCGAGCAGAAATCAATTCACCAGGCAGTGGAAGCACTTCAGAAGGCCAAACACCCACTACTGTTGATTGGCGCTGGAGCAAATCGTAAGCAAACCGCTAAAATGCTTCGTGATTTTGTAGATGAATTTCAAATCCCCTTCTTCAGCACACAAATGGGCAAGGGTGTCCTGGATGAACGAGATCCACTTTTTTTGGGAAACGCTGCCCTATCAGATGGTGATTTCCTACATCGCGCCATTGCACATTCCGACCTGATTCTCAATGTTGGACATGATGTAGTGGAGAAGCCACCTTTCTTCATGCATGTTGACGACGGTCGAACGGTTATTCATGTCAATTTCCGTACAGCTGAAGTGGATCCTGTTTACTTCCCTCAAGTAGAGGTAGTCGGAGATATTGCAAACAGTGTCTGGCAAATCATGCAAGCTCTGACAGCACAAGAGCAATGGGATTTCAAATATTTCTTGCAGATTCGGGAACGAGTGGAAGCCCACTTGTTGGAAGGAGCAGATGATCCAAGGTTTCCAATCTACCCGCAGCGCTTGGTGGCTGATATCCGCAAGGTGATGCCTGATGATGGAATCATTGCCTTGGATAACGGAGTCTACAAGATTTGGTTTGCCCGAAACTACCGAGCACATTTGTCCAATACAGTATTGCTTGATAACGCCTTGGCAACGATGGGAGCGGGATTGCCATCAGCGCTGGCAGCGCAGGTTGTCTTTCCTGAAAGAAGAGTTATGGCAATTTGTGGTGATGGAGGATTTCTCATGAACTCTGCTGAGATGGAGACCGCAGTTCGCTTGAAACTCAACTTGATTGTTCTAATTCTGAGGGATAATGCGTATGGGATGATCAAGTGGAAACAGTCCAACATGGGCTTCCCGAATTGGGGCCTGGATTTCGGCAATCCTGATTTCGTCAAGTACGCTCAGAGTTATGGGGCCCATGGGCATCGGGTGGCAAGTGCTGAGGGACTGGCTCCGCTACTAGAGCGATGCTACCAGGCAGGGGGAGTTCATCTGGTGGAGGCACCGATGGACTACAGCGAAAACGACCGAATCCTTAACCACGAAATCAAGGAACTCAGCGCTAAGCTCTAATCCATTTCAGGCTGAATCTTGATCCTTTGAATCGACAGTACAGGTCGTGTCAATTCCTCCGCGAGTGGCGTAGATCGTTCTGATTTGAAGCCACTCTGGATCTAATAATTTAAAAAGATCCCTAAAAATTCTGGCGGTCACTGCTTCCTGAAAGATCCCTACATTACGAAAGCTGATAAAGTAATATTTCAGCGATTTCAGCTCGACCAGTTTTTGCCTGGGGATGTACTCTACCAAAACAATTCCCGTATCCGGTAGGCCAGAAAACGGGCAGACAGCTGCAAATTCCTTGAGTTCGTAGCAGATACGCTGTCGAGGTCCCTCGTAGCGAAAAGTCTCCAACCAATCCCAACGAATCTTTGACTCATCCTCCATTGGTAAGACCAGCCCTTCGGCATAATCAGTGTTAAACACATCAGCCATTCCAGCCCTTGGGAAAGGGATTCACTGTAATCTGGGCCTTCTCACGTAGTTCGGCAATATAGTTTTCAATAGCCTGTTGTCGAACTTCCTGAAAGGCTTCTTCTTCGAACTTCTTGCGCTGTGATTCGTTCAGGGCACTGCATTTTAACGCATTGGGAAGAGCCTCCGATTGAACCACTAACAGGTGTGTTCCAAATTCAGTCTCTAGCGGATCACTCAACTGTCCAACTTTCAGCTTAAACGCCACATTCTCAATCTCAGGCAACAGTTCTCCTTTACGGAACAGGCCTAGTCTTCCACCGTTTCTTTCAGCTGCAGGATCATCAGAAAGAGCCCTGGCCATCTCCTCAAAAGCCATCCCCTGCGCAAATTGATCCTGGATGATGTTAATTCTTTCAGAAATTTCCTCGCCACGGAGCAGAATTTGTGCGAGCTCAATCTGACGCAACTTTACCGTTTGCACCTTGCAAAGCTTGGCAATCTCTTCTTCGCCAACCCGCACTTTGGAGTCAACTTCACGAGCAAGTAGTCGTTGGCGTCGGAAATCATCCGCAATCTGATCCTGTAAAATCTTGTCTTTGACGTTTCGCAATTGTGGGTTTTGTTCGCGTAACAGGCCGACCCGTTCCTGAACTTCATCGCTAGAGGCCTTAATCTTTAGGGTTTTTGCGCGTGAACGCAGTAGCAGCTCTGCAATCAGTCGTTGCTCCACACGCTTGACAATCTCCGCTTCATCCAACGTTCGACCCTCCTGGAGAACTTGCTGGCGCAGGGCGTTCATGGCTTCTTCAGCCTCACTGAAGGTAAAAATCTGTTGATTGACGATCAGGTAGATCCCATCAACGATCACAGGGTTTGCGTTAAGCGAGGAAATTCCAAGAATGCAGGAGATCAAAAGCCAAAAAAGTTTTTTCATGATCAGTTGCGATAGTTCAGGTTCATCGAACCATAGAGTTTGGGTCGGTAGTCTTCCGCCAATTGCTTTAATCGACGCCAGGGTAGCCGAGAGAGTTCTTTCAAATTTTTGATGTTCTTCCGCTGAAAAAGCCGATCAGCTAAGAAGAATTCAGTGACCATCGGATACTTGATCTTTTTGCTACGATAGCCCACCTCTTTAAAATTTTTGAAGCGGATGGTTAGTAACTGAGAGGATCCGTCTGGAACATTGATTGGAAAATTGATGGACTCAATTCTGTTGGCAGCTGTATTCATCAACAGGTGTGGCCCATGCTCTGGGTGTCCAAAGCGGTGGTAGACGTTTCCATCCGGCGCCAGGTACATCGTGTGGGTGTTAGCAGGTATCTCCAATTCCTTGAGCGCGGTTCGAAAATGCTCCAGATCATGGCTGAAGAAGAAAATGTAGTAGGGTCTCAGGTCCATCCATTTAAATCGCCGATTTTTCGCAATGTTTTCATTGACTCGAGTTCCTTCAACTTCATAGAAATAGTGGAGCATTACTCCCTCTAAATTCATGGTCTCCACGGTCAGATACTCGTCGTTCTTCCAGTGTACCAACTGTTTGTAGGCCAGATGGGGGATCTCTAATTGTTCCCCGTTTCCCAATTGCCGAAAGGGATCAAAGACCTGGACCTCCACCTCATAACTGGCGCGCTCCCACTTGATCTTGTCCTGAAACTGGTCCACGACATCGATCCAATCTGGTTGGTAGGCCATCAATCCGGGCACAGAGAGGAAATGGAAGCAGGCAAACAGCGGGAATAAGCGATGGATTTTCACGTTCTGCCAAAGCAGGAAGAAAAGAATTTTCAACAGTTTAGAATCTAACAATCTATGCTAAGGTTACTTTGATTTGCAAGCACAAACCGGCCCAATTTTTTGAAGGAAATTTAGATGCGCATTCGTTCTGCCATTGCCAACATGGGGATATACAAGCCTCCATTAGAGGGTCGAAATCCCAAAGAATACTTGTTGATGGACTTCAATGAGTCCCCAGAGCCTCCTCCTCCTTCAGTTGGAAGAGCCCTGCAGGATTATCTGGTGGAGGGGAATCTTCATGTTTACCCTCACTATGGTAGTTTTTGTGAGGAATTAGGACAGTATGTTGGGGTTTCAGCAGCTCAATTACTGTTGACCAATGGCTCAGACCAGGGAATTGATGTCATTCTGCGAAGCATGCTGGACCCGGGAACCAACTTGGTGATAGCAATACCGGGTTTTACGATGTTTAAGCAGACAGTGGATACGATTGGCGCAGATTTCATCGGAGTACCCTACCCAGCAGACTTTGCTTTCCCTTATGAGAAAGTTCGGCAGGCGGTCAATCTTAATACCCGTGTTATCGTGGTGATCAATCCAAATAACCCAACAGGCACCTCAGCTCCCCTAGAGCAAGTCGAAGCCCTGTTAAAGGAGTTCCCTGATTGTGCAGTACTGGTCGATGAAGCATACTACGAATTCACCGGCCAGACCTGCCTGCATCTTCTGAATCAGTATCCTAACTTGGTTGTGCTGCGCACCTTTTCAAAGGCTTTTGCCATTCCTGCTTTACGGCTGGGATACGTTGTGGCTAAAGAGGAATTTATTAACGAATTGTTGAAAATACGTGGGCCCTATGATGTCAATATGGCTGCAATTGTAGCAGCTAGAGCGTTATTGCAGGATCCTCAGCCTTGGAAGGAGTTAGTGCGGCATTTGATGAAGGAAGTGAAACCTACTTTAGAAAACTTTTTCCAAGAGAATGAGATTAAATTTTATCCGGGAGAGGCAAACTTTATGTTAGTGGAACCAAAAGGCGGTGCTGGGTTGGCAGTGAATTACCTAAAAGATCAGGGAATCTTGGTGAGGCCCATGCGGCCTCCTCTCGAAAAATGTTTTCGGATAAATATGCGCAGTATTGGAGAGACAGAAAAATTTATGAGTGTTTTTAAATCTTATCAACAAAGAAAAGATTAACATCCTTTCATAAAGGTTATGCTCTGAAACAATCAACACTCTTGTAAATGAGTTATCGAATTCAGCCAACTGTGGATAATGATGCTTATGGCAATTTAACGTTTGAAAGATTTAAAACACTTACAGGTA
>DPLM01000283.1:0-7990 GCA_003541985.1 Deltaproteobacteria bacterium
AAAATATTTAATTTAATTTATAAAAAAATAAAATAAAATATTTTATAATAATTTTCATACTACCTATAGTAGTTCCTAAAGAGATCTTATTTGCTAATGGTTTTTCAAATAATTTATCAATTACAGTATTAGGCAGTTTGAGGCAGCTACTGGGTGTGGTGAGATGAATGAGATGATAGCTGCTCTGTTGGTAAAGAGAAAACGCGTTAACACATAAAAGCAGCTAAGTTGAACTAGTTTGGCATTGAGTGTGTGTGCTGTCAGTGGTAGCAGTTGCCCACTGAAAAAAATTAAAAGGAAGATGCTCGTAGAATCAGTTTATAGCTTAACTTAAGTGCAGTGCTGTTTAACTGATTTGTTGCACATCTGTTATACACTTGAAAATATTGGCTATAAATATTTGAAATAAAATATGAAAAAACCAGAGCTTTGTATTAGAAACGCTTATGTTGTTTTACCCGATCAACTACAAGAGACTGATGTGCTGGTAGAAGATGGGATCATCAGCGCTATTGGTCGTGGATTGCCAGACGGAAAAGAAACTCTTGATGCTGCTGGTCTGATTCTCTTCCCAGGCTTGATCGATCCACAGGTGCATTTTAGAGAGCCAGGAAATACTCATAAAGAAAATTTACACACTGGATCTAAAGCTGCTGCTGCTGGAGGAATCACAAGTTTCCTAGATATGCCGAACAATAATCCAGCTGTGATCAATGCAGAACGAATGGCCGACAAGAAACAACGTGCTGCCGAGCAGTGTGTGGTCAACTATGGCTTCTTTGTTGGCGCTACTCCCAAAAACCTGGCTGAAATCAACTCGGTTCCAAATGTTTGCGGAATCAAGGTCTTCATGGGCTCTTCTACCGGAGACTTGCTTGTTCATCATGAAGAAGACCTAGAGCGAATTTTTGCCAATGGTAGTCGCCTAATTGCTGTACACGCAGAGAGTGAAAATCAAATTCGGGACAACACTGCCCTGCTCCAAGGATGTAAGGATGTCAAGGTACATCCCAAAATTCGAGATGAGGCCACTGCACTGGAAGCAACAGAATTGGCAGTTCGTCTATCTCTCCAATATAAAAGAAGGCTTCATGTTCTCCATCTGACTACAGAAGAGGAAACCCTATTGCTGCACCGCTTGCCAAGAGATCACAAGATCTCCACGGAAGTCTGCCCACAGCACTTTACGCTAGTAGCCCCAGACTGCTATGAGAAACTAGGAACTCTAGCCCAGATGAACCCTCCCCTACGTAGCCCGCGTCACGGCAAAGCGCTCTGGCAGGCGCTTAAAGATGATATCATCAACTGCATTGCCACTGATCACGCCCCACACACTCTTGAAGAGAAGGATGTTCCTTATGGTAAGGCTCCATCGGGGATGCCCGGAGTAGAGACCTCCCTACCATTACTCCTGACAAGGCATAGTCAAGGAGACTGTAGCTTGGTGGAAATAGCAAAGTGGATGAGTGAAGCACCAGCTCGACTTTACAGGATGAAAAACAAAGGAAGGATTCAGGTAGGGTACGATGCCGACCTGACCTTGGTTGATACACAGTTGAAGCGAACCGTGGAAAATGGGAAACTATTTACGAAGGTTAACTGGTCTCCCTATGCAGGCATGGAATTAACAGGATGGCCAATTCGCACCATCGTTCATGGTCAGACTGTTTTTGTGAATGGCCAAATCCAGCCAGATGTTCGTGGTAGAGAGATACAGTTCATGGAAAACTAATTCTTTCATTCCTGCTCGCTCGTTTTTCCTTTAAATCTCCTCATTGAGTTCCCAATCGAGATTTACGTAGAGCTTCAGTAAAGAGATGCCTGTCATTTTCCTCAAGAATCGCAGCCTGCAAACGATTCTCATACACTTTCAAGAGCGTATAAGTGTACTCTTCGACTCGCTTCAGTCGACGAGGAAGTTCATCTTCTTCGTAGTGAAGGCCAGAAGGAATTGGAGCCAACAATCGGTAAAAAATGAATCGTAGAGAAGCTTGAGGGTAGTGGATCATGTAAAGTAAATAGGGGACTGCTTGCTTGTCTTGCTCAAGCTCCTCATAAATGCGTAAAAATAATAAAACCAAATGGTAATAGTTGATCCCTCGGCAGACTTGGCGTTCTACAAAATGTCTGATTGAATCCATATAGCGTTCTTTATTGAAACGCTGTTGACCTGTGTGTGATTCGTAATAGCGTGTAATCAGAATCGAAGAGATGAAATAGCTCCATGCCTTGCGAAACTCTCCTAGTGGAAATCGTTGACGCTGATCATTGTGCAAGAATTCTTCAGCGCAATTGATCAAAACTCCTGTGGTTGAGCGTGTTTGTTGGATCGATGGTATCCGAAATTGAAAATTCCTAAGTAGCTGACGAAGACGCTGGACATGCCCATCTTCTAGAGGGTTTTTGCCTGCATGTTGTTGATTCAAACTGATCCAACGATGTAGCCCTCGAAGCGCCTCCCAGAGCTTTAAGTAAATAGAGTTTTCATACTGTCCCTGCAGTTCCTTGACAAAGCCAGACCAATCTTTGACAGGTAAGCTTTTGGGCAATTGTTTAAGCAATTGAATCGGAAGTTGTTGGCGCTCTCGTTGAAATGCTAGTGAAATCGGTTGATTCGGTAAAAGAAAAACCAAGGCTTTGCGTTCTTGCTGAAGCTGCCTCATCCGATTCGCCAACTGTATCAGCATTTCTTCAGGTTCCCAATCCTCCTGACCCTCTTCCAGATTGGCTGCCAACTCTGAAATAAAACCAATTAACCCATCAATTTCTTCCAACTTATTGGAAGCGGCTCGGAGATAATGTGCAGGATCTTCACGTTCAAACCGTGAATACGCTCGATGCTCATGTGGAAGTAGAAAATGAATTTGGCGATCTAACTTCTTGACCTCCAGCAAACTCTTCTGCAAAACATCCGTTGGATTGCGACGAAAGGTTTCCAAAAAGTCTTCAAAGGCTTGTTCAATAACCTGGTTGATTTGTTTTGGTAGTGCCTGGGCTTCCCAAAGTTGTTTCCAATGGGTCGTAAGTTGGGAACGGATTTTCTCTCCGTCTTTTTTGAGTGAATATCGGCCCTGCTGAGCAAAACTTTGATACTGCTGATCTAAGCCAGCACTTGAAACTTCCTGAGTACGAAGGAGATCCAGCTTTTCAAGCACCCCTGCACTCACACTCGACTGCTCGCTATCAGCACCCTGCTGATAGAATTCCATTGGCAGTACGCTCTCATTCAGATAAATTTCTCCAATCAGCTTGGAAAATAAAGTGCGGGTGATGTTGATGATCTGTTCACTGGTCTTAATCTCTTCCGGTAGAATAATAGTGATTGTGTAAACTCTTGAAATTTCATTGAAATCGAGTCTGGATGCTGGTAACGGAACCTTTCCTTGCAACTGCAAACCAGACTCAGACTCAAATTCATGAACAGGTAGAAAGCGAATCTGATGATTCGGATCACGGAGCCTCAAGTCCAGGCTTGCAGAAAATTCGAGGATGGAAGGAATAAGGTGTTTGAGCAGAGTGACTGTCTTCTCCGGAAGTTTTGTTGAAAAGTGAAGATTTTTGAGAACAAACTCCTTATCAAAAGTTTGCTCCATTTTATGAAGATCATAGTCGCGGATCTGTTGTTCGAGGACATCAAGATTCCCAGGACGACGAAAACGCTCTGCAAAAAACTCTTCGCTGAAGCCTGAAACAGCCATGCATTAAGCTCAGTGGAGCAGGAATAATTAGCGCTTGCGAACGGTGGCAATATCACTATTCCAGTGACGCAATTCTCGGGGACCTTCCAGAGCCATCTTCAATTGAATCAATTCCATGAAGGGCTTGCTCTCAATATCAATATCTGGGTAACGCCGGCTAAGGTAACTCCACAAATTCAGAAAGTTTTCATCTTTCTTCTTCTCATTTTCCCGGTTTCGATCTTCTGGAAGGAGATCCTCCCGATGGTACTGCGCATGCTTACTCATAACAGATTCCCTTGTCAACCGTGATCGCACCCGGAGATGCCCAGTTATCCAACTATATTAGTCGTTGTTAGGATGGTAAGCTGCAATCTGCTTGCCTCACCTCCAAGCACTTCTTCTTTTCATTGCATAAAACTGTTTTTGTTGAATTTTATAAACCGTTCTTCACTCGTCTACTCTTCTCAATTTTCAATATTTTTCTTAGATGCCGACGTCCTCCCAACAAACTATTGTCCTCAAAGTGGGGACTTATGTTCTTCAGCAACTCAATGGCAAATTGGATTATAACCTGATCCAAGAACTAGCGAAAACGATTGCTGAATTACGCCAGAGAGGCCATGAAGTCTTACTCGTCAGTTCAGGCGCAATTGGAGCTGGTCGGGAACGCTGCACGGTCCTCCCAAACCCTCCTCAAGCAGCCACACCCGGTAAGGGCCGTAAAGAATTAGGGATTCAACAAATGTTGGCGGCTGTTGGACAAGTTCGCCTGATGCAAATCTACTCAGAATTTTTTCAGGAACACCAAATCCTTGTTGCTCAAGTGTTAGTCACTCGAGCTGACTTTGCCAAACGACAATCGTATCTGAATATCCGCAATACCATCCAACAACTACTGTACTTTGGAATCTTACCGATCATCAATGAAAACGATGTGGTCTCCACGGAAGAGTTACCCTTCTTTGGTGACAACGACCAACTCGCTGTTTCTTTTGCTGCATTGGCAGGTGCCAGTCATTTGTTCTTCCTAACAAGTGCACCAGGGTTGTTGGTTCGTAAGAAACAACCTGATGGCTCTACAAAAGAAGTGGTGCTTTCTGAAGTCAAACAAGTGAATAAGGAGTTGCTTCAGCATTGCCAACGTCCAGGTACCAACGTAGGTCGTGGAGGAATGGAGAGCAAAGTACGGGCAGCTGGAAAATCCATCTCCTTCGGCATTAATGCCTACATCACTTCCGGAAAAGAGCCCAATACCGTTCTCAAAATCTTAGATGGTACGCAGGTGGGCACTCATTTCTTAGCTCATGGATCAAAACTTAGAGGTTATCGCCAGTGGCTCGCAGCAGGAGCGCTGAGTCAAGGTGAAATACATGTGGACGCAGGTGCTGAACAAGCTTTACGAGTTCACAAAAAGAGTCTCTTGCTCTCAGGCGTTTGTGAGGTCCAAGGAAATTTTAGTGCTAAGGATCCGGTCAATATCTTTAATCTCCAGCATGAGCTTATCGGGGTCGGACTCGCAGCTCAACCCGCCCAAGCTTTGAGAGTCTTACTCCAGCAGAGTGAAGCTAACAGACATACACGAGCTGTAATTCATAGGGATGACTTGTTTCTGGCAGACGGACATCTCTAGTGTCTCTTTTCCAATGCCAAGTTGAAAAACTTGTCTTCGGTGGGGCTGGGCTGGGGCACTTAAAAGGGCAGGTTGTTTTCATTCCGGGTACCTTACCCGGAGAAGTCGTAGAAATTGAATTACAGAAGCAGCGAAGCGATTTTTCAGAAGCCCGGCTTATCCGAATTCTGGAGGAAGCCCCAGAACGAATCGCACCGCAAGAAAACCACTTCTACTGCTGTAGCCCCTGGCAAATTCTTGCTCCAGAGAAAGAGGCATACTGGAAACGTCAAATCGTCCTTGATACGCTGCAAAGACAAACTGTGCTCTGTCATAGTGATTTACAAGTTAGAGAGAAAGGGCCACGCTTAGGCTACCGCAATCGTTTGGAATTCCATTTTACCCAAGTGAAGAACCGACTGCGATTAGCACTTCATGAGCCAGCAAGCCAAAATCTAATTCCTGTAGAAACTTGCCAACTTGGGCTACCCACACTACAACGGGCTTCTCAGGAATTGATCCTCCTACTTGATGATGCTCAACTCCGACCAAAGGAGATGGGCCGATTGGTTTTACGAGGGAATCGAAACGGGCAAGCTGTTGCTTTACTTCAGATAAATACTGCTGCAAAGCAACGTTTAACCTCTCACCAGCGCAACTGGCCGCAACTAGATTTCCATTTCATTGCTTATTCTGAGAGCTTTCCAAAAGAAGCTGTATCTCAAAGTGAATTATTCGAACCTGTTACGAATACAAGAATCTATTTCGGCGGACTAGGTTTCTTTCAAATCAACCCATTCTGCCTAGAACCGCTTGTGTCCGTGGTCAGTGAATGGATCAAGGGAGAGGAGGTCTTAGACCTCTATGGTGGGGTGGGAACCCTCAGTTTGCCACATGCCAAGCAGATACAAAGCTGCGTGATTGTTGAAGAACATCCTGACGCAATCCATTTCGCCCAGAAGAACACAAAAGCAATTCCTCACTTTCAGGTCACTTCCTCAAAAGTACAACAAGCCTTGAAACAAATTGGTGTTCAGCACACTGTTCTGCTAAACCCACCTCGGGCTGGAATTGCCAATCAAGTCCGTCAGCGACTCCTCAAGGTGAAACCCAAGAGATTGATCTATCTCTCCTGCAATATAAGCACTTGTGCACGGGATCTCAAAGATCTTCAGAGCTATTACGAGCTAAAGTGTCAGCAGGCATTCAATTTTTTCCCAGCCACACCACACATTGAATTGTTAACAATTCTAGAAAGGAAGAAATAAAAAAAGAGGAGGAGGGGACTGGATCGGTAAAGTCTTAGATTTTAGTAAGCCATATCGATTGGTTGCAAGTGGACCTCAAGCAGTACTTGTGAGTGGGAACTCACCCGAAATTTCTAAAAACCAAATCCAATTCGATTAAGAGTACCAAACCACTTGCGAGTGTTTGACTTCTCGGCGTTGTTAACACTCCTGATAAGCAAGTGCGTTATCTTTACCCATGAAACGCTTGGCCAAGGCTAGCGGAATAGAAGGCAAGTGGACGACAATCAGTCTATCCAATACATTTAAAAAGTCTCGATTCACGTTGAAGCAGAGGAACCGAGTTCCTGAGCGAAGGTATTGACGCACCAGCCAGGAACCCCTTTGATAATCTACTCAATCTCAGAAGTTAGATTGCTGATTTCTTTAAGATCGTTGGAGATGTTGCGTAAACTGTTTTTTCTGGGGACAGAAGGATGACGGTATGGAAGGCTTGGGCAAACTTCCTGAGACAGGTGATGGTCGAAATGTTATGCTTTAAGGAAACGAAGTAATAGTTTCTGTGATGTCCTTGAGTAGCTCTGGCTAATGCTGACAGGCCCAAAGAGATTATGTTTGAAGGTGTGCCTGTCTTTGCTTTAGTAAAGGTAAATGAAAGAGTTCCCCATTTTGATTGCAGGATTCAACTCCGTGACAGACCTTGGACTCAGTTCAAACGCTGAATGGGTGTAGAGTCTATTTACCTCGGTAACCCTCGTGATTCTATCGACCGAACCGAGTCGATATAAACTAGCCAACCTACTCTCTCGCTTATTCCAGAGAAAAAATGCAGATAATTTAGGCATCGGCATCTAAATTCAAAGACTTCCCCGACCCTTCTTCACCTGCACGGAAGGCAATTTCTCGTAACCTATCAATCTCGTGCATCAACTCATCGACCTGAGTATGATTTGCGTATCCTACAAGAACATCCTCTGCTCCCACCAGTAGCTATGCTTGTGGCAGGCCTTCAACTTCCAAACTCAACTGATTTCGGGCTGGTGACTCGGTGATTAGTCTTGAAATAATCAAGGCTAGCATAACTATTTGTGTAGGAGAATCCACTGCTTGTATTGTCGAATCAAAAGGAAATAAGTCTTGAACCGAAGGTGTTCAATCAGTTTTTCGTTAGACTCAAATTCCTGCAACCGCTTGTAGTGAAAACCTTTCCCAACAAAAATCCTCAACAAAGGATCATTGCTTGTTGAAAAGTACTCGGATCAACAACCTGGTCCGTAATTTTGGATGAATCAGACCAAGTAATTAGAAGTAGACGCTTTTCTGACCTCGAAAAAGCATCGGCAGGACAGTCGATCTAGTCATCCACAAAATCACTGAAACATGAGGTATCCACGCTGAATCAATGGTGCGCAATGACTTCAAGTGAAGACAAGAAACCTCTCCCGCTGAAAAAC
>DPLM01000283.1:8356-11049 GCA_003541985.1 Deltaproteobacteria bacterium
ATTTTTTGCTGTTGACTAAACTGAAAGATAGATTTCCAGTATCTTGTTGAGCAGGCAATTGCCCATCATCCAGAAGTCTGAGCGGACTTACTTTAACAAATTGCCGAGGACAACAGCTTCAAGCCCACCAAAGGAATAGTCAGCGACAATAACAAGGGGACTCTTCGAAGGGATATGTTGAAAATCCCTTTCTGAAATTCGAGGTTCAACCTTTCATGCACCGGAACAGGTTTCCCAAAAATCAGCAGATGTTAGATTGACTGGTAGTTGCTCATATTCACGATGTTCCTCATCAATGGCAAAAATTATTTACGAAAATTGTCTGATCAGTGTTAGCCCTGAATGAGATTTATGCTAGAGAAAAGTCAGCTAAAGATTTTGTTTGATCAACTGAATGGCCTGATTAACTTCTACTTGGTTTAGCTGTCCATCCTTGAAAAAAACCACTTTGCCAGCTCTATTTAAAATGATCACTGCAGAGCTCTTCGGAGCTAGACCCCATGCATTGCGAATCGCACCCTCCTTGTCCATTACAAAGCCTGGTATTATTATTTTCTCTTACAGTCTTCCACAGTACGCTGCACAATACCGGAGGTTCCAAACATGGCATCATCTAAATTGATAATATTGAATGTCTGATGGAGATCACCTGGGAGTAAGTCGAACTGTTCCCTCAAAAGTCGATCAATGAAGGTATTATTTAGGGATGCAGCTGAACGGGTTCCCGCTAAATGGTAAATTGTGAATATCTTCCCACGAAGTTCCCTGCTGTCCCACGGAACATAGCTGATTTGATCTCCCTCCAAATTGAGTTTTCCAAATTCGGTTAAGTTCACTTCTGGTAAAACTTCTCCAAGCTTGATCTGAGAGGCAGAGCTAATTCTAAGTGAGAAAACTACCAAGAAAATAACGGGGGAAATTTAATTTTCGAGTGCATCTGTATTCTCAATTAACTATTTTGAAATTTTGATAGGCATAGCCATCACAACCTGTAGACGGGATCTGTTGAAAAAATTGATATCATAAATATAAAATGGCTTTATCTACAGAACCTCAGAGCAGCAATCTATTAAAGCCAAAGATAAATCATTTAAAAACCGATACAAGGGTTTCATCTAAATTTGACTTTGCGGTATGGTATATTGTTTTTTTGGCTAAAATTAATAACTTTCATATCCAATACAATCGATAGATATCTCTGAAATCCCAAAAAGATCAGGCTTGCCAAACAGAAAGTATTTTATGCATTTTGTAAATCCCGTACCGATGGAATCTTAATCTTTACTGTATGACTGAGGAACTAACGGGGATACATCCACAGAGAGTTTACATTACCGGCAATTTGAGGGAGCAATGTCGAGAAACAATAATTGTTTTATTAGTTTCCATAACCTCAGAGCATACTGGCAAATGAGCAAGGAGGTCTGATGGCAGAGATAATTGTCATTGGCGGGGGCCCAGCAGGTCTGTCAGCCGCATTGATATGTGCGAGAATGGGCCTTGACACAACTGTTCTTGAAAAGCGCACCTTCCCAGTGATCAAAGCCTGTGGAGAAGGGTTAATGCCAAGTGGAGTTAATTCTCTAAAGCGTCTAGTTCCTCAGAAATTAATCGACAAAATAGAATACCAAAAGTTTTCGGGCATTCGATATATTGCTCCGAACGGTGAGTGCACATCAGGCTATTTTGGCAATGGTGATGGGTGGGGAATTGAACGCTCTGAACTTTCAAAACTACTAAGTCAGGCCGTTGAACAAGAGCCAGGAATCAAAGTCTTTGAAAACACTATTGCTAAAGTGGAAGGCTCAACTGAGCAGCCTATCGTTCATTTTAATGGCAAAACTCTGAGACCAAACTTATTGATCGCTGCAGACGGATTGCACTCTCCAACTAGAAGATGGGCTGGACTGAATGGATCAACTTCGAAATTAAAGCGTTGGGGCTTGAGGCAGCATTATAAAATTGCACCATGGACCAATTTGGTAGAGGTCCACTGGTCAAAGGATATGGAGGCCTATGTCACACCTGTATCCCCAAATACCGTTGGCGTTGCTGTTCTGAGTCACCAAGAATTGATATCAAGTTGGCAAAAGCCGATTTCTTTAAAAGAAACATTACAAGTGTTCAAGGATTTAGGACCAAAACTACTTTTGAGCGAAGCTAAGGATCAACTGATTGGAATAGGCCCGCTTCATCAAAAAGTAAAAAGAACTGGAACTGGGAGAGTGGTATTGATGGGGGATGCGGCAGGATATTTGGATGCAATTACTGGGGAAGGAATCAGCAATGCCATGGAACAAGCTTTGCTGATAGATCGATTACTGAAAAAGCAGAAAGAGAAGCTAAGTCTAGATGAGTTGGTGATGGATTACTCTAACCAACTACCTGCTTTGATGAGAAGATACTATTGGCTCACTAGGCTCACCTTGCTTTTGCATTGCCGTCCATCATTAGTCAACAAAGTTGTCAAAGTCTCTCAGAACGCCCCTTGGTTGTTCAATTATCTGCTAAATTTGAATTCTGCTTGGAATTTTTTCCGAAGCGGCTAGCCATTCACTCCAAATTCATGGGAGAAGTCATGGACGTGAACTACTCAAAATTGTTATTAAAAGAAGTATCGGAAAGATTGGTAAGGAGTCCTGAAGACGAGAATACCAGTACTTGGGCCCCAATTGACCATATCGAAGTGAAAA
>DPLM01000218.1 GCA_003541985.1 Deltaproteobacteria bacterium
CCCATGAGGTGGCTGTGCTGTATTTGACGATTGCCGGACCATTCTACGGGTTCTTTGGTGCGGGTCAGGCGTTGTACTTCGCCAGCCAGGGTACTGGGCGGTTGTTGCTTCCGATCTGTGTTGGTGTTTTGCGCTTCCTGACTATTTCCCTGGTGGGTCTTGTGGCGGTTTTGATGGAATGGCCGATTCAAGTAGTCTTTGCGGGAGTCAGCGCTGGATTACTTGTGACCGGTATCGGCTTGGCTCTCTGCCTATTCAGTCCAGACTGGCGACCTCGTCTGCAAACTAGCAAAAACTAATCATAAAATCCCCCCACGGGCTTAATTCTGTTGGGGAGTATTGAATTTTACTAATGAGATCATCCAGCACCTCATCTTTTAAACCGACTGGCTCAGAAGAACGTAAAAATCACCTGCGAACCTTAAAGTCCTTGGTTGTCTATCTCTGGCCCCAAGGTCGTCTAGATCTCAAAATTCGTGTAATTCTCGCGCTGGCTAGTCTTGCGCTAGCCAAGGTAGTAACGGTTTATGTGCCGTTTCTCTACAAGGAAGCAGTGGATCAACTGTCGTTTGAGGAGGCCCTGCTGGTTCTTCCTCTCAGAGTGATCCTCGCTTATGGAGGTGCCCGTTTGCTTCAGCAGGCCTTTGTAGAATTTCGGGACTTCATTTTTGTCCGAGTGTCTCAGCACGCTCAGCGGGAGATTGCCTTATCCACTTTCCGACATGTGCATTAACTATCGCTCAAATTTCATCTGGAAAGGCAGACAGGTGGCCTCTCAAGGGTGATTGAGAGAGGAGTGGGTGGCATCCAATTTTTACTGCGATTCATCCTCTTCAACATTTTGCCAACGCTGATCGAGATCACGATGGTAACGGTGATTCTTTTCGTGCAGTTTGATTGGCGCTTCTCGGCAGCTACAGCCAGTACAATCGTGGCCTATGTCCTGTTTACACAAATCATCACAGACTGGCGTTTACAGTTTCGAAGAACGATGAACGCGAGGGACTCGGAAGCGAATACCAAGGCGATTGATAGCTTCCTCAACTTTGAGACAGTCAAATATTTCAACAATGAGGAGTATGAATATTGCCGCTATGATAAGGCACAAGCTGGTTATGAAAAGGCTGCCGTGACTAGCCAGATAAGCTTGTCTCTGCTGAATCTTGGGCAGGGTGCAATTGTGGCTGTTGGATTGATTCTCGTGATGTGGATGGCTGCTGCCGGGGTGATCAGCGGCGACTTTGTGATGGTCAACACCTTCCTGATTCAACTTTACCTGCCGCTGAATTTCTTAGGGGTGGTCTATCGAGAAATCAAACGCAGCTTGGTGGACATGGACAAGATGTTCGAGCTGCTGGAGCACAAACCGGACGTAGTAGATGTTGCGAATGCCAAGGAATTGAAGGTTGGTCCAGGTCAGATTGACTTCGAGCATGTCTCCTTTGGCTACAGTGAGGAACGAGGAATTATCAAAAATATCAGCTTCCAGGTCCCACCAGGGAAAACTGTCGCTATTGTTGGACCCAGTGGCTCTGGCAAGTCAACGATTTCACGGCTCTTGTTCCGTTTTTACGATGCGGATCAGGGTAGAATCACTATCGATGGGCAGGATATACGAGATTTCAGCCAATTGAGTTTACGCAAAGCGATTGGCGTAGTGCCTCAGGATACCGTGCTATTCAATGACACTATTGCCTATAATATTCACTATGGAAATCCGGAAGCACCTTGGGAACAGGTGCAGGAAGCTGCTCAATTGGCCCAGATCCATGGCTTTGTGGAAAGTCTACCCAAGGGCTACGAGACCGAGGTTGGTGAACGTGGTCTAAAGCTTTCAGGAGGAGAAAAACAACGGGTTGCGATTGCCAGAACCATTCTCAAGGGCCCACGCATTCTGATCTTTGATGAGGCTACCTCCGCCTTGGATTCCCACACGGAGAGGGAAATTCAGGAATCCTTGCGTAAGGTTTCCAGGGAACGCACGACACTGATCGTAGCCCACCGCCTCTCTACGATCATTGATGCTGATGAAATCCTTGTTCTCCGACAATGAGAGATCATGGAAAGAGGTCGTCACGAAGAGCTGTTGAAGCTTGGAGGGGAGTGCTCAGAAATGTGGAAGAAACAGCAGAAGAGCGAGGCTCAAGAACAACAGACGTTTAGCATCGAGAGCTATTCTTAGGCATTTTCTCAATAAATCTTTGTTGATGCCATAAATCAATAGAATTTACTGACAGGGAAGCACTTGCCAATCGATTTCGCCAGGTTGATCAGACAATAAGTCATCTTGATTCGATCAATAATTTCCATCCGTTGAATCTTTTTCATAAATCAGAGGAAACATGAGTCAAAAAACTGTCACTGTTCAGGATGATCAAGGAAAAGAGTGTCCAATTCGGGATATCCGCGCTTTCCAGAAGCACCTTCAACTGTTTCATCGTACAGGTGTTTCGGTGCATGATGAAGATGGGCACTACTTTACGGTAGATGAAGCATTCCGTCAGAAGATTGATAAATTGGTGGAAGAAGCTGACCACTTACATCGTTGAACACCAACGTGTTCTAACGAATTGCCTACCAGAGACTTTCCCTTGCTGTTCAGAGCGAAATTCGAGAGACTTTTTGCTTCCCAAGATTTTAATCGGCTACCCTGTCACTGTTTGTATCGGCTGTGTTGTTCAGCCTACTTGCACTGACAGATGTACCAGAAGACTGTTCCGTTATCCCCTTTCAATTGGAGATCAACTGATGAGCTTTATTCCACAAGGCGCCAACCTGATCAATGGTAACTGGGTCCGTAGCCAGGACAGTTTCACATCACAACCAGTCAGTGGAGCCCCACAATCCTTCAGTGTGGCGACGGAAGGACAGGTACACCAGGCATGCGTTGCTGCAGAAGCAGCCTTTGTCTCTTTTTCTCAAACTTCTCGGCAGCAACGAGCTGAGCTACTCAATGCGATTGCTAATGAAATTGAGGCACGAGGTGATGCTATAACTGAGATTGGCACCAGTGAAACCGGCTTGCCTGCAGCCCGACTTCAGGGCGAACGAGGCCGGACTACAGGCCAACTGAGGTTGTTCGCTCAGCACATTTTAAACGGGGATTATCTAGACCGACGGCATGATGAGGCTTTGCCAGATCGCCAACCTCTCCCACGACCCGACTTAAAGATGGTTCAGCGTCCAGTGGGTCCAGTGGCTGTTTTTGGTGCTTCGAACTTCCCGTTGGCCTTTTCCACGGCAGGAGGTGATACCGCTTCTGCTCTCGCTGCGGGTTGTCCTGTGGTTGTCAAGGGACACGAAGCACATCCAGGCACTTGTGAAATTGTGGCTGATGCGATTCGGGCTGCGATTGAAGCTACAAAGATGCCAGCAGGCGTCTTTAGCCTGGTTCAAGGAAACGCCCGACATGTTGGCCAGATGCTAGTCCAGCATTCCAGCATCAAAGCAGTAGGCTTCACTGGTTCTTTACGTGGAGGACGAGCCCTCTTTGATATTTGTGCGCAACGCTCAGAGCCAATCCCATTTTTTGCCGAGATGGGCAGTATTAATCCGGTCTTTATGTTGCCAGGGGCGCTGGCTCAGCGTGCCCAAGCGATTGGTCAGGGCTGGGCAGGTTCACTGACAATGGGAGTGGGTCAATTCTGTACGAATCCTGGCATTGCAGTGGTACTCTCCGGTAGTGATGCAGATGCCTTTGTGAAAGCCAGTCAGGAGGTACTAGCTGCTGTCACCGCACAAATGATGTTGACTGATGGCATTGCCAATGCCTATCGCCAGGGCTGTCAACGAATGCAGGGGGTCAGTGGCGTAGCTGCATTGTTGACCAGTGAGGAGCTTGAACGTAGCGTCAGTCCCTACCTTCTTGAAACTACTGCAGCAAATTGGTTGGCAAACCCAGAACTCAGTCACGAGGTTTTTGGACCCCTGGGCCTAGTGGTTCGGGCTGAAAGTCCAGAGGAAATGCTACAAATTGCCGAGGCCTTGGAAGGGCAGTTGACTTGCACACTACAACTAGAAGATTCAGACCTCCAAGAGGCTCAAGCCCTGCTTCCAACTTTGGAGCGCAAGGCAGGCCGCCTGTTAGTCAACGGCTTCCCGACTGGTGTGGAAGTCTGTGATAGCATGGTGCACAGTGGACCCTATCCAGCTTCCACCAATTTTGGAGCCACTTCGGTCGGCACCATGGCTATCCGGCGTTTTGTTCGGCCTGTCTGTTACCAGAACTTTCCAGACGCACTGCTGCCGGCTGACTTGAGCACGAACTAAAAACACATTTCACATTAACTGAGAGAAACGATGCAACTGGAAGCCGAAGCCATTCTTCCGACAGATGCAGAGCGAGCCTGCCTGATCGGCCGTGTTTGGAATCCAGAGGTCTCTGGGCCTTGTGTGGTGGTTTATCGGGATGGTGACTTACTTGATATAACCACTTCTTTCCCAACTGTTCATGACCTACAGGAACAAGCTAATCCTGCAGCTGCAATAGCTCAGACTACTGGTCCGATCCTAGGCTCGTTGGTAGAGATTTTGGCAAACTCACTGGAACCCACAGTGAATTCTGATCGTTCACGTTTATTGGCACCAGTTGACTTGCAGGCAGTCAAGGCCTGTGGGGTAACCTTTGCGGAGAGCTTGCTGGAACGAGTCATTGAAGAGCAGGCTAAGGGAGATGCCAAGCAGGCAGAGCGGATTCGAGAAGAAGTTCAGAGCCGGATTGGCTCAGACCTTTCACAGGTCAAACCAGGTTCAGAGGCTGCTCTGGAATTGAAACAATTGCTGATTGAACGAAAACTCTGGTCACAGTATCTTGAAGTTGGTATTGGTCCTGATCCA
>DPLM01000319.1 GCA_003541985.1 Deltaproteobacteria bacterium
TAATGATCACTTTCATAAATGCCATCAGCCCAAATATATTGAGATACAATAATATTAGATTTGAGTGCGCTCCGGCATCGATTACTGAAATCATTAATTCGTTGCAGAATCAGCATAATCAATCTTACATTGGGCATGAAAATGTAGCTAAAATCTTTTTTGATTAAGAAAATTGCGGTATTCTTTCTCAGGCGCTGACCCAAAAAAATTCACTACTAAAATTTTATTACAGAGGCACAGTACCTTAAGCCATTAATGGATCAGGAAGAATGTTATCTGCTGGAGGGAGGCCGATTTTCTCTACTTAAAGATCAGCAATCTAGAGTTGAAAACGGCATTTGGTGTCGGAAATAAATAATCCCTTATATTATCCAAAAAAAGGACTATTGGGTTTGAAGACAGATTAAGGTCTGTAATATAATCCTATCGAGTTAGGACAGTTTTTTGCTAAGCGTACATCCCACTATCTAAGGTTCATGGAGCGAGCCCAATATTTATGGAAGATTGATGTTATTGAAGCGACCTCACTTTCAAGTACCCCTACTAACTGATGCTCAAGCCCTCCTAGAGCGTTTAAAAGAACAATTTCCCTTGAGCGCACTGCCCAGTCAAACCTGGGAATACGCTTACTACGACACTTTTGATTCTAGACTCTATAAAAATCAGCAACTCCTACGTCAAGAGACCAGAACTGACATTGAATGCGAAACTTGGCTCTGCTGGCTGAGTTTAACAGGGAATCGAACTTTACAGCGTAGTCGTGCTCCTGTTCAGGAGTCAGTTATTCGACAACTCCCTCCAATCCCTCTTAGACCATTACTTGAGCCTGTTATTTACCCAAGGGCTCTCTTAAGTCTGTTTAAAATATCAGTTCAGCAGGAATGGCTTGTTTGGAAAAACAAGGACGACAAAACCGTTCTTCGAGTGATGCTAGAATCAACAAAGCTGTTCCGCGAAAATCAACTGGAGGAATTGGAAAATCGTCTAGTGATTGTCTCTTTTCGTGGGTATACCAAACCCTCCCAACAAATTAATCGGTTTTGTCGTGCAGAAGGTCTTGAGGAACTTAATGAAGATCTTTTCCAAGTTGTATGTAGCAAATTAGAACTCGAACCTGGAAGTTATCAGCCAAAGCCAAAATTGAAACTTTCGCCCTTTGACCAAACCGATCAAGCACTTCGCACAATTCTTAGAGAAAGCACAAAGGTGATGGATTTAAACCATCAGGGTACGATCGAGGCACCAGATACTGAATTTCTGCACGATTTCCGAGTTGCTTGTCGGAGAGCCAGATCAGCACTGAACCAATTGAAAGGAATTTTTCCTCCTGAAAAGGTACAAGGGTTTCGAGATGACTTCGCTTGGCTCAGTGATCGCACCGGGCCAACTCGAGATCTGGATGTTTATCTTCTAGATTTTAATTCATACCAATCTCAACTGCCCGAGCAACAGCAACCGGATCTTGAGGCTTTTCGTGACCTTCTACTCACAGAAAATGACAAAGAGCAAAAACTTTTAGCTAAAGATCTTCAATCAAAGCGATATCAAAGATTTCGTACGAGTTGGGAAATCTTTATAGCAGATCAGACTTCTTCAACAACAACTGGAGGAGCAGAAGAAATTTGTAAGACAGCATCAAAAAGACTCCTTAGAAGTTATCACCGTTGCTTAGCCGAGGGAAAAGCAATTAACCAAGATTCTCCTGATGAAGCTCTCCATAACTTAAGGAAGAGTTGTAAGAAACTTAGATATCTAATGGAATTTTTCGAGAGCCTATGGCCTGCAAAGGAGTTTCAGGGTCTTCTCAAACCTCTGAAGGCCCTTCAAGAAGACCTTGGTCAATTCAATGATTGCTCTGTTCAGCAAGAATCCTTAAAAAATTTTGGAGATTTGTTAGCTAAGCAGAAACCAGTTCCTGCACAGACTTTGGTTGCAATGGGAATGCTTGTCAGTACGCTGCATCAACGCCAAGCTGAAGCACGAAAAAATTTCGTAGAGAGTTTTAGTGATTTTGCTTCGAATCGCACTCAAAACCGTTTCAATCTTCTTTTTCAACAGCAAACTGTTGCAGAGGAGTTGAACTGATGAAAATCTTAGCTTCTTACAACATCAAAGGTGGGGTTGGCAAAACCTCTACTTCAGTAAATCTGGCTTTTCACAGTGCACATGAAGGAGCGAGAACACTGATTTGGGATCTTGACCCGCAGGGAGCAGCAACCTTCTATTTTAGAGTTCGGCCAAAGATCAAAGGTGGTTCCAGAGCTTTGCTGAAAGGTCGTCAAGATCTTGCAGATTTGATTAAGGCTACTGACTACGAAAACCTAGATCTTTTGCCTTCCGATTTTTCCTACCGGACGATGGACCTACTGCTTGACGACACCAAGAAACCTAATGAGCGACTCAAGATACTACTTCATCCTTTAACTGGAGAATATGACTATGTTTTTCTAGATTGCCCACCTGGACTTACACTGCTATCCGAAAGTATATTTGAAGCTGCCGATGTCCTTGTGGTCCCAGTCATTCCAACTTCTTTATCACTTAGAACACTAAAGCAATTGGTGGAATTTCGTCGTAAGAAGCAATTGCGAAATTTCAAGATGCTCGTATTCTTTTCAATGGCTGATCGACGCAAACAATTGCATCGAGACTTGATGCAATTGATGCCTCGCAAATTTCCAAATTTTCTGAAGACAAATGTCCCATACTCAACTGAAATTGAGCGTATGGGAATCGAGCGAGCCCCGGTAAGCTGCTTTGCGGAAAACAGCAAATCAGCACAGGCCTATCAGGAACTCTGGCAAGAAGTTAAAGCCCACCTCCCGGCCTGGTAATTCAACTTTCCAATCCATTGATTACATGCCTGAATCCCCTGTGTCTGCCAGAAAGACACCTCCTACTCTTTCGGCATTTCAACGTGCAGAAGCCATGTCTCACGATCTTTCCCAGCTACCGGGTAAAGGTCCCTCATATTTAAACGATGCTAATTTAAACGGTTTACTTAGCAAGGATAGCATTGAAGAACAAATCCAATGGCTTCGTCGACTTGATGTAGACAGTTACATCCAAAGGGTTGTAAACCCATCTGAAAACCAAAAGCGTCTCAGCACTGCTGAAGTTATTCAGCAGTTGGGAGGAAATATAATTCAAGAAGAAACCGAGGGTCCGCTCTATCTGGCTGAGGTCGAATTTCAGATCGGTGCTTTAAGAAGAAGAATTGGGTTTGTTGCCCAAGATCACAGGGTTCAACATGGAACTTGGGACCCAAGTCATCATTGGCGTGCTGCTGAAAAGTTAGGATTTTTTGCTATCCATAGTATGCCAGTAGTGACTTTCATTGACACCCCCGGAGCTGTTGCTACAGCTGAAGCCAATCTTGAAAATCAATCGCATAGTATCTCTTTTTTGATTGCCGAAATGGCTAATCTACAGTTACCGACAATTGGGATTGTTTTTGGTGCTGGATACAGCGGTGGTGCAATTCCTCTGGCCACCACAAATGTGTTGCTTGCCACCAAAGATGGCGTATTCAACACAATTCATCCAAAGGGGCTAAGCAACATAGCTCGTAAGTACAATTTATCCTGGCAAGAGTGCGCCAAATTTATGGGGGTTTCCTCCTACGAACTTTACTCCAGTGGATATTTTGATGGGATTATTGATTTCTCATTGGATCAGCCTGGAAAAATTTCAAATCTAAGGGAAGCGATACTCAGTGGCATTGAGATAACAGAACAAAACGCTCGTCTCTTCCTTAAAGAAAACTCCTTTCTTTTTGACCACTACAGAGAAAATATTGGGCATTATCTCAATCCTAGTGAGCTTCAAATAGTCGCAAATCGTAGAACTCACAAGCCTCCAACAGGGACTTTAAACGTTTTCGGTTCAGCCTATCGCTTCATGCGTGGGTTAAAGATGCGTCAAAAAATCCAAAGTGAATCTCTCAAAAATTACTCCAGACTCAGTAGTAAGACCGCCAAGGCTCCAATTGGCACTTTGACTGAAAGAATTGAGCACGAACGGCAAGAAAAATTTAAGAAGTGGCTTCAGGCCCCTATCGAACTTCGCTACCAGGAGGAGTTAAACAAACGCTACCAAAGATTCCTTGAAACAAAAGCAGAACGAGATGTGGAAAGGACCAAACTCTTCGCATTTTTTGTGGGGGATCCAAAGGACAACTTTGAGAAAGCCCTCGAAGAGTTGACGCTGGAAGTGTTGATATATCTTTACAACTTTTGGAAAGACAGCACTCGGGAGAACATGATTCAACTTCATGATTTTCTTAGGGAAGCAACACTCTCAGAGATTCATGAAAATCCTTCTTTATTAGACGTTTTGCTTGTCCCCGAAGTGAACCAAAGTTTGCAGCAAAACTTCCAGAACATCCTGCTCTTTGACATGCTTTACGATGGTGTGATTGAAAGTCTACCCATGATTGCAGGCGAATTAAAAGGGACGAATCACATCTCACAGCAATCAGTAGAGAAACTTTTTGAAAATTCTTTCAACATAGCTTTGAAAGAATTTGAAAAGATGGAACTAAAACTTGAAGGTGATTGGGTGCGTCAAAGCTTCTTCAAGTGGCTTGCCCAGTTCATTGCTCAAAAGAACTGTGACACAGTCATGGCAACGATTAGTGGATGGAAGAGAATTGTCTACCCTAGAATGTCGCCACCTTTATTTGGGGTAGTGCGCTACTATTTTTCAGGACTACTACCCTCACTTTATAAAGCACAACTAGGTGAAAGCAAATTTCAGGGCAAGATCACACCCCGTAATATTGGAATCAAGGATTTCTGGAATCGATTGGATCAAGCCTACAAGGACTTACTTATTCAGAATCTATTAAGAGATTACAAGAGGAACCACATTGAACCGAAACATATACTTAAAAGGTATTTTACCAACTTCAAAGAGCTCAACGGTGAAAAAATTACAGCAAATCCTGTCAATTTCCCAGGATTTCGTCAAGCAATTGAGCAAGCTCTTGACAACGGGATCACTCCTTGCGGGGTGGTTACAGGTATAGCTAATTTTACAGATAGTAAAGCCACTACGAAGGTCGGTTTGGTCCTGAGTAACACTCTTTTTCAGGCTGGAGCCTTTGACATGGCAAGCTGTGAGAAAGTTTGTCTTCTGCTTAATGAATGTGCCCAGCGCAATCTTCCTGTGATCTTTTTCATTTCCTCAGCAGGTATGCAAACTAAGGAGGGGGCAGGATCCCTCTTCTCCATGGCAACGATGAACGATCGTCTGACTCGCATTGTCAAGGATCATGATCTTCCCATAGTTTGTTTTGGATTTAGGGATTGTGTTGGGGGTGCTCAAGCTAGTTTCGTAACTCATCTTTTGGTGAAAACGTATTATCTTTCAGGAGCACAAATTCCTTTCGCTGGGCAACTTGTCGTTGAAAGTCACCTTCCAGCTTCATCCACCCTTGCAAACTACCTCAGTCAAAAAGAAGGTACAATGGATGGCTTGGTAGAAAACCCATTTGATGAACAAATTGATCATGCTCTGCGGAAGATTGATCCAAGCATTCCAATGCCAAAGCTATCAATTCAGGAAGTGATTTCGAGGACACTGACAGGTGAGTATAACCTCTCTGCTCAGCGAGATCAGGAAGTTGAGTCACTTGAAAAAGTCGAGATGATGCAGAGTGAGATTAAAAGAGTCCTTGTTCACGCTAGAGGATGTACTGCTGCCAGACTAATCCAAGCTTCTCAGGAACATGGCCTAGAAGTTGTTCTTGTCCAATCTGATCCAGATATGGAGAGTTACCCAGCGCAATTGTTGCGTGAAAACGATCGGCTAGTTTGCCTTGGTGGAAACACTCCTCAAGAAAGCTATTTGAATGCTATGAGCATCATCAGAATAGCTGAGATTGAAGGGGTAGATGCCATTCATCCTGGAATTGGCTTTCTCTCAGAATCAACACAATATGCCCGTATTTGTCGTGAACATGGCCTAAACTTTATTGGACCGCGTTCTGATAACATGGACTTGATGGGTAATAAATCTAATGCGATCAATACAGCAAAGCGGCTTAATATTCCTGTTGTTCCTGGAAGTGAAGGTGCCTTAGCAAATCTATCAGAGGCTTCCAACGTAGCGGAAGTAATCGGGTATCCTGTACTGATCAAGGCCGCCCATGGTGGGGGTGGCAAAGGCATTGCGGTTGTCGAACAGCCAGGTCAATTGGAACTGATGTTTATTCGAATGTCGAAAGAAGCACTAAATGCCTTTGGCAACGGTGATTTGTATTTAGAAAAATTCATTCGCTCATTGAGACACTTGGAAGTCCAAGTTCTTCGTGACCTTCGGGGCAATTCTCATTTGCTAGGTATTCGAGACTGTTCGGTCCAGCGAAATTATCAGAAACTCATTGAAGAGAGTGCATTTGATCTGCCACAGAAAATTGAGGATCAGCTTTTCAAATACTCTAGAAAATTGATTGATGAAATTGATTATATTGGGGCAGGAACTGTTGAATTTATTTACGATTTAGGAGAGCAAAAGATCTTCTTCATGGAGATGAATACACGCCTTCAGGTGGAACATCCCGTCTCTGAAATGGTCACTGGGGTGGACTTGGTTGATCAACAGTTCTCAGTAGCGAAAGGCAACAGCCTTGAAGCCCTGGAAGTCAGGCCAAATGGGCATGCTATGGAACTTCGGATTAATGCAGAAAGAGTTGATTTAGACTCTTCAGGTTCCCTTCGTTTTGTGCCAGATCCCGGCAGAGTGACTGAAGCCTACTTCCCTGCGGAAGAAAATATCCGAATTCTTCAAGCTGTGACCAATGGCTCAATGGTTTCTCCGTTCTACGACTCTCTTGTAGCCCAAATCATCGCCTGGGGAGATGACCGCAAAGACGCGATTGAACTGCTAATTGATTACTTGAGTAGAGTGAAGATTCATGGCATTTCCACAAATCTGGTATTAGCAAAGAAAATTTTGCAGGATCAGGATTTTCAGGAGGGGAATTTTGACACTCGCTATCTAAATGGACTGTTTTCAAGAATCAACTCCCAAGAGCTAATTAAGGAATCTAAGCTTGAAGCTGGTGGCTCTGCCGTTTCGCTAGATGAGTCCAGTGTGCGTTTTGAGAGTTCGAAAGAGTGGAAAATTCTTTCACCACAAATGGGAGGCTTTTACCGTTCTCCTTCTCCTGAGACTCCTTCATTGGTAGAAGAAGGCAGCGTTATTAATCTCCAGACTCCGCTCTGCTTGCTAGAATCCATGAAAGTTTTTAACGAGATTTCTCTTAACTCCTTCAAAACTTTGGACGGGAAATCGCTCTACCCTGAGGATCAGCAATTTCGCATCACGAGAGTTCTGGCAGAAGACCAACAAACAGTAAACCAAGGTGATCTACTGTTTGTGATGGAGTCAATTACGCCAAATTAAGAAAAATAATTGTTCGAGAGCAGATAGAAATGTCAGACTAGAGAGAGAATCTATTAGGGAAAGAGAACCCCATCTTAAGATGAAGCTTGTATTATCAAATTTATTTTTTCAGAACCTCAACCATCTTCTCTCCAATATCAGCAAGCGTTGGTACCACATGAATACCAGCATCTTGCAGTGCAGCCATTTTTTCGGCAGCAGTACCTCTGCCACCAGAAATAATTGCACCGGCATGGCCCATCCTCCGCCCGGGAGGAGCGGTTTGCCCTGCGATGAAGCTAACAATTGGCTTGGTTACAGATTCTTTGACGAAAGCAGCTGCCTGTTCTTCAGCGTCTCCGCCAATCTCGCCAATCATCACAATCGCTTCAGTTCCAGGATCATCCTGAAACATCCGCAGACAATCAATAAAATTAGTCCCGTTTACGGGATCTCCCCCAATTCCGATGCAAGTACTCTGACCTAGACCTACCCCACTGAGCTGTCCCACAGCCTCGTAAGTCAAAGTTCCGGAACGTGAGACCACACCAATTTTACCAGGCTGATGAATGCTTCCTGGCATGATGCCAATTTTGCATTCTCCCGGAGTGATGACCCCCGGACAGTTGGGCCCAATCAATCTGACTCCCTGGCGTTTTACATAATTTACTGCACTCACCATATCTTTGACAGGCACTCCTTCGGTAATCGCCACAATGAGTGGAATTTTGAATGCAGCTGCCTCAATAATAGCATTTGCGGCAAATGGAGGTGGAACGAAAATCATGGTTGCATTCGCCCCTGTAGCCTCCACTGCCTGTTTCACAGTGTTGAAAATTGGAACACCTTCGAAATCTTGCCCACCCTTGCCAGGGGTCACTCCACTGACAATATTGGTTCCATAATCCCTACAACTATGGGTATGCAATTGCCCTTGGGATCCAGTAATTCCCTGAACCAAGACTCGTGTTTCGCTGTTGACGAGGACTGTCATACTTTCCTTTCAATACTTAATTAAGGGGTGATCAGGCAACAGCGGCAACTGCTTTTTCGGCAGCGTCTCTTAACCCATCTGCCATTCGGAGGCGAGTACCAAGACCAGAATCATTCACGATCTGATGCGCTTCTGCAGCATTAGTTCCTTCCAAACGAACCACAACCGGCATCTTTAGGTCAACATTCTTAATTGCAGCAACAACACCCGCAGCGACCATGTCACACCTCACAATCCCACCAAAAATATT